>JBOGYU010000046.1:0-16918 GCA_050696935.1 Solirubrobacteraceae bacterium
GAACGCCCCCGCGCTGGCTGCGTGCCCGGAGGGGAACGACGTCGTGAGCGGCGCGACGGGAACGCGGCGGACGAGGGGCACGTTGCGCAGCGACGGCCGCGGCCGGCGCACGATCCGCTTGATCCCCTGGTTCACCACGAGCGAGGTCACGACGACGGACCCGATGCCGCGCACGGCCGCACGCTGCCCGCGGCGCCCGCCGCCCGCCGCGAAGCAGCACGCGATCGACAGCCACAGCTTCGAGTGATTGGCCGCGTTCGACAGCGCCGGCAGCCTGCGGTCGAGCGCGGGGGCGTGGCGGCGCGCGACCGCGTCGAAGAGCTCGCAGTCGAGCCGCACCAGGCCGGCGAGCACCCCGCGCGGACGGGCGATAAAGACATGCGGTGACGTCGTCCGGGAACCCTACCCACGGGCTCGAGCGCCTAGACGCGGTACAAGAGGGTGTAGTCGGCGGACGAACCGGCTTGAACCCACTCGGCGAGCGGCTACGGCCCACAGCCCCTACGGCCGGCGGTGCAACCATGGTCGGATGGGCCGTCGATCACGCGGTCAGATCACCGGCGACGCGGTGGTCGCCGGCCTGGCCGGCGCCGCGTTCTCGGCGCTCCCGTCGACGGTCTGGTCGCTGCTGCGGGGCGAGGATGCATTGGATGGCGGCCGCGCCGTCGGTGCGATGGTTCTCGCCGACGAGCGGCGCACACCGGTGCTCCTGGCCGTCGCCGCGCCCGTTCACGTCGGTATCTCGGTGGGATGGGCGGCGGTGATGGCTGCCGCGCTGCCAGACCGAGCCGAGCCTGCGTGGGGTGTAGCCGGCGGCCTGGCGATCGCTTCGCTCGATCTGGCGGTCATCGGCCGTCGCATCCCGGCGATCCGGTCGCTGCCGCAGGGCCGCCAGTGGGCGGACCACGTCGCCTACGGTCTGACCGTGGGGTTGGTCCTGCGGGCGCGACGATCCGGTCGACGGCGGAGGACGGCGTTCGTGCGACCGACACACACGCGACTGTCAAGCTGCTGACGGCGGAGCGCCTCGGCCATGTCGAGGCAACCGCCCATGTCCACGACCGCAGCTCCGTCACGATCTCGTCGACTCCGTCGCGAGGAAGCCGCTCATCAGCACGGGTGTCGGTTCTACGTGTCCGCGATCATCACCGGCACGGCCACCGCCTGCTTCACCGTCGCCGTCGTGCTCTCGGCATGAGGCTCCCGAACACCGAGCACACCTCCCGGCCCTGGCGGATCCACGAGCTCGCCCGTGACTTCCGGCTCGAAGACGTGTGGGCGCTCCCGACGCCGGGCGGGCCCGACGAATTCCCTCGGCTGGTGCAGGCGTTCGCATCGGGAGATCCGTCGGAACGCTCCTCCTCCGCCACCGCGCGCATGCTGTGGGCGATCCGCTGGAAGCTCGGCGAGCTGCTCGGTTGGGACGGCCCGGCCGCGGGCCTCGGCGCCCGGGTGCCGACCCTCCGCGACCGGCTGCCGGCGGATCTGCGCGCCGCCCCGTCCGGCCCGGACTTCGACACGCTCCCCTTCCGCCCGCTGTACCTCCTCGACGACGAGTTCGCCGCGGAGATCGCCAACAAGACCTTGCACGGCGTCCTGCACCTCGGGTGGGTCACGAACGGCTCCGGCGGCTACCGCGGCCAGATGGCCGTTCTCGTCAAGCCCAACGGCCTGCTCGGGAACGCCTACCTCACCGCCGTCAGGCCGTTCCGGTACCTGATCGTGTACCCGCCGATGCTGCGAGAGATCGAACGGGAGTGGCGGGTGCGCCGTCCCAACCAACTGATGAATATGGCTGGAGACGATGGTTGCTAGGCGCGGCGAGGAGGAGCGTCATCGCTATCTCCCGAGCTGGCTAGTGAGGCCCATCTACCGGCTGTTCACACCACCCATCAGGCTCCTCAGCGTTCGCGGCTCTTCCGGAGACCGCGGGACGCAGCACGATGCCGGCGCGTGAGAGGACGGCGACGTCCGGCCGACCGCGCCAGACGCAGGCGGCCCGGCGCGCCCGGTCCCGCGCCGCCCTGCTCGAGGCGACGGCGCGCGGGCTGTCGCGGGTGGGCTACGGCAACCTCGTGCTCGAGGAGGTCGCCGCCGAGGCCGGCTACACGCGCGGGGCGCTCTACCACCAGTTCCGCGACAAGGAGGCGCTGGTGCTGGCGACCCTCGAGTGGGTGCACGAGACGTGGTACGCCGAGGTCGGCTCCGTCTTCGTGGAGGACCGTCCCCCGGTCGAGGCGCTCGTCGAGCTCGCGCGCCGGCACGCGGTCTACTGCCGTCGCGACATCGCGCGGATGATGGTCGCGCTGCGCGTCGAGTTCTCCTCCCGCGACCACCCCCTGGGGGACGCCGTGCGCCGGGAGATGGCAGAGCTCGTCGAGCGGGTGCGGAAGCTGATCGCCGCCGGCCGCAGAGACGGCTCGATCCCGCCAGGCCCGCCCGCCAAAGTCCTCGCGGCGGCATGCCTCGCTGCCGTCGAAGCGGCGGTCATCGCGCTTGCCGGGCGGGTGGATGACGACGAGGAAGTCGCTCAACGCGTAGCGCTGGGCCTGCTGAACGCTGCCGGAGCGGAGGTTCGGCGGGGCTCGTAAGCGAGGCCGGCCGCATCGTCGACCGCTTCTTCGCAGCTCAGCGAGCGATATACACAGGCGGGCCGCTCGAGCCGGTCGAGAGCCTCTTGGCCGAAAGACGTCGTCTGGCACGTCCCGGGACGCAGCGCGATTGCCGGCGACTACGTCGGCCGCACGGCCGTCATGCAGTACCTAGGACGACGCCGCGCGCTCACCGGCGCGACGCTGGAAATCGCCGCAGCGCTGTGCTTGCGCCGCGGCATTCGATTCCTAGGCCGCTCAATGCGGCCTTGCGCCGTTCGTTGCGACCGTTCGACACACAGTCGCACGAGCCCCATCTCAGCAGAACTGGACCCAACTCAGGACAACCCGTGTCAGCCAATGTCCTGCAAACCGGGCCGCGGGAGGGCCGCTGGCGCTGATCGGCCCTTCGACCAGCTTCTCGAGCCTGACTCGCGGCGGCCCGCTCGTCCTGCCCCCGCCTTATGGCCGCGGCGGCGAGCCGGAGGTGTACTACCCGACGGGTGCGCGGAACTTCTTCCGGGTCATCGCACGCCAGGACCTGCAGGGCGCCGCGTTCGCCGTGCTCGCGAACCGGCTCCGGTTGAAGGGCGTCTATCTGGTCCACGATGCCCCCGAGGGCATCGGGAAGGTGGTCTGGGCCGATTCGTTCAGCAGGGCGGCCGCACGGCTGGGGGTCCACATCGCGGGCACGGCGCGCCATCAGCAGGACGGGAGCGACGACTCGCTCGCCGACCGGGTCGCACGCTCCGGCGCGGACGGCGTCCTCATCGGCACCGTGGGGGACGGCGGGCTGCTGAAGGCGCTGCGCGCCCGCCTCGGCCGTCGGGCCACGATCATGGCGGGAGACGGGTTCGCCGTGATCCCAGACACGCTCGAGGACGTGGGCCGCGCCGCGCGCGACCTGTACGTGAGCTGGGACTCCATAGTGCCCGACGCGCTCGACCCGAACCCCGCCCGCGAGCGCTTCACACGCGACTTCGGCGATACCGCGCACGGGCTCTATGCACTGCACGCGGCAGAGGCCGCAGAGGTTGTCCTGCAGGCGATCGCGCGTTCAGATGGGACGCGCGCCTCGGTCCTGCGCGAGATGTGCGCAACCTCCGTGAACGACGGCCTCCTGGGCAGGTTCCGCTTCGATCGCCACGGGGACATGACGCCGGCCAAGGTCATGATCCTGCGCATCACCGGCAGCAGCCCGCCGGACCTCAGGCTCCCGCGTATGTTCCAGGGAGCGGTCGTCGACCGCGTCGTGACGGTGCCGGCGAGCCTGGCGGGATGACACCGAGTCCGTCGCAGCCCACGATCCGCAGGAAGACCTCCACGAGCGCCGGATCGAACTGCCGCCCCGCCTGGTCGCGGATCTCGGCCAGCGCCTCCTCCGGCGACCAGGCGCGCTTGTACGGCCGCTCGGACGTCAGCGCGTCGTAGACGTCTGCGATCGCGCAGATCCGCCCCGCCAGGGGGATCTCCTCACCGCGCAGGCCGGCCGGGTAGCCGGAGCCGTCCCACTTCTCGTGGTGCGTGACGGCGATCGTCTCGGCCAGGCGCAGGATCGGCGAGCGCGAGCCGGCGAGGACGGCGTTGGCGCCGGTCGTGTGCTCCTGCATGATCTTCCACTCCGCTGCGTCGAGCCTGCCGGGCTTGAGGAGGACGCTGTCCGGGACGCCGATCTTGCCGACGTCGTGCAGCGCGCTCGCGTAGCGCAGCGTCTCGGCCTCTCCGCGGCTCATCCCGATCGCCAGTGCGATCCGCTCCGCCATCCGGCTCACGCGCTCGATGTGCTCGCCCGTCGCGCCGTCGCGCGACTCGGCGGCGAGCGCCAGGCGCTGGACCGCCTCGAGCTGGGTCTCGCGCAGCTCCTCGGTGCGGGCTCTCACCTCGCGTTCCAGCCGCTCGGAGTAGTGCTTCATGCGCCGGCGCTCGGCGACCTCGGCGACGAACGCGGCGGTGAAGACCCCGAACGCGCTCAGCAGCAGCCCGCCGAGCGGCGCGACGACCGGCGTGACCCAGCCCGAGGAGAACGCCGCATAGGCCGCGAGCAGGTGCACGCCGGCGACCAGCGGGACGGCCAGCGCCCAGGCCAGCGGGCGCAGCCACAGGATCAGCAGCGGGACCAGCAGCCCGAGCAGCGGGATGAGGACCACGGGCAGCCACGCCGGCGCGCTCCGCAGCGGGTTGCCGTGGAGGGCGGTCCAGATCGAGTTCGCCTGGATCTCGGCGCCGCTCATCAGCGCGCCGCCCGTGGTCGACGTCGGGTGCAGGTCCTGGAGCGTCACGGCGGATGCGCCGACCACGACGACCTTGCCGCGCAGTGCCGCAGGCGGCACGCGCCCGTCGTGGACGTCGGAGAAGGAGTACGTCGGGAAGGTCTCCGGGCCGCCGCGGAAGTCGATCCACGCGCTGCCGTCGTCGAAGTCCGCGGAGCCGATCCCCATGCCGACGCGCTCGGCCGTGACCGTGGCGAGCGTCTTCAGGCGGCCGACGACGCGGTCGTAGCGGCGGATGACGCCGCCGCGCCCGGCCGGCATGTTCGCGGCCGCCGCTCGCGCGCCGATCCGGGCCAGGTTCTCATCGCCCCCGAGCACCGTGGTGCCGCCCCGCGCGTCGCTCTCGGCGGTCGCGAGGACGCCGCCGCCGGCCGTGGCCAGCGCGTCGAACAGGGCCATGTCCGCCTTCGGATGCAGCGACGGCTCGGTGAACTGGACGTCGTAGACGATCTCCCGCGCGCCGGCCGCGGCGAGCCGGTCGACCACGCGGGCGTGGAACGTGCGCTTCAGCGGCCAGGTCGCGCCGTCCAGCTCGGCGAACGTCTCCTCGTCGATCGCCACCACGGCGATGTCCTTCGTGGGCTGTGCGCCGCGCACCGCGAACCGCGCGTCGACCGTCGCGTCCTCCAGGCCCGCCAGAGCGCCGCCGAGGTGCAGCGCGAGCGTCGCGATGACGGCGACGGCGCCCGTGAGGAGCACCGCCGCCCTGTGGCGCCCGGCCAGGGACACGGCCTAGCGGCGACGAGCCCGCGCGAGGTAGGAGCGCCCGGCGCGCACGAGCACGCTGCGCCGCTTCGCGCGGTCGTAGACCTTCACGGCGCCGGCGCGGACCTTGGTCCGCGTGCCCTCGCAGCGGTCCTGGGTCAGCCATTCGGTGCCGCGCACCGTGGCCGCGCTCTCGCGCCCGTGGGTGGAGTACCTGCCGTTCTTGTCCTTGCCCCACAGGGAGCGGACCTTGCCCCGCTTGCGCCGCTTGGCGGCGATCGACGCCTCGCCGGTGCCCGCCCTCGCGCAGCTGGAGAAGTCGCCGCCGCGCAGGTGCAGGTGCGTGCGGCCCCTGCCCCGGCGGCGCTGCCGCACGTCGAACTTGCCGCCGCGGAACAGGGCGGTCTGCGTGTTGCCGTCGCGGTCGAGCGCGGTGGAGAGGGCGACCTCGCCGTAGCGGGCGTCGAAGATCGTGCCGACCGGCACCGCCTCCGCGTCCTCGAGCGCCACGAACCCGCGCTTGCCCGGGAGCCTCACCCGCACGACGCCCGCGGCGGGCACCGCGGAGACGCTGCGCCCCAGCTTGGGCTCCGGCGAGCCGGCCGGCAGCTTGTTGCGGCCGACCTCGGGCACCTTGCCGAGCGAGCGGATCAGGTTGTACCGGTGCGTCGCGGCCGCGCCCGGGGTGCCGAGCGCGCCGACCGCCCGCACCAGGAAGTCGTACTCGCCGTTCTGGTGCTCCGTCAGGTCGAAGCTCGCCGGGCTCGTGCAGGCCGCCCAGCCCGACAGGACGACGCCGCTGCGCTCGAGCCGGCACTGCGCCGTCGCGCCCTGCTCGACCGTGAACGACCACGACGGGTGCTCGCCGGACCCCTCGTCCGGCGGCGAGGCGGTGATGACCGGAGCGGCCGGGACGCCCGGCACGGCCGGGTCCGGGCGGTCGATCGCGTACGTCGAGGTCGCGGACGCGCTGGAGTTGCCGGCGGCGTCCTTGGCCTTCACGTCGAACCGGTACTCGCCGTCGGGGCGTCCGGAAAGGTCGTAGCGCGCGGGGCTCGTGCACGGCGTCCAGTCGGAGACGATGGTGCCCCCAGACTTCAGCCGGCACCACGCCGTCGAGCCGGCCTCGGGCAGCGTGAACGACCATGACGGCGTCGCGTCCGTACCGGCCGGAGGCGGGGAGGACGTGATCACCGGCGGAGGCGGGGGAACCACATCGGCTCCGCCGGGCCCGACCGCGGGCAGGTCGCCGCTGCCGACGAAGCGAATTGCGTGGTTGCCGGCGTCGGCGATGTAGTAGCCGCCCCCCGGCGACACGCCGACGTCGTACGGGCCGGAGAGCTGCGCCGCCGCGGCGTCGCCGCCGTCGCCGGCGCTGCCGGCGCTGCCGGTGCCGGCGGCCGTCGAGACGGTCCCGTCGGGTGCGATGCGCCGGATTCGGTGGTCGCCGGCGTCCGCGATCAGGAAGCCGCCGTCGGCGAGGGCCGCCACCCCGGTCGGACGGGCGGACGGGCTGTCCGTCTCGCTCTCGCCGTCGCTGTCGCCAGCGTCGAGCAGCGGTCCGGCGATCCTGGTGATGACGCCGTCCTTGTCGACCCGGTGGACCTCCGTGCTGCCCTCGTCGAGGACGGCGTAGCCGCCATCCGGCAGGGCGGTGAGGTCGGTCGGCGAGTCCAGCACGGTGGCGACGCCGGCCACGGTGGTGATGACGCCGTCGGTCCCGACCCGGCGGATGCGACTGTTGCCGGTGTCCGCGATCAGGATCGAGCCGTCGGCGAGCTCGAGCGCGTCCTGCGGATCGAGCAGCGACGCGGCGGTGGCCGGGCCGCCATCGCCCGCGAAGGCCCCGTTGCCGTCGCCGGCGATCGTCTCGATGGTCCCGTCCTTGCTCACCTTGCGAATGCGGTGGTTGTCGCGGTCCGCGATCAGGAACCCGCCGTCCGACGTCGCGCTCACCGACGCCGGGGTGAACGACGCGGACAGCGCCGGCCCGCCGTCGCCGCCGGCGCCGCCGGAGCCACCGGAGCCGTCGCCGGCGACGCGCGTGATGGTGCCGTCCTTGTCGACCTTGCGGACCACCCGGTCGGCGTAGTCGGCGACGAGGTAGCCCCCGTCCAGCAGCGGCGCCACGTCTTCCGGCGATCTGAGCTGCGCCAGGGCCGCGGGCCCGCCGTCGCCGAGGGTTCCGTCCACGCCGGTACCGGCGACGGTGCTGATGGTGTTCGAGTACCCGAAGGCGGTCGCGGCGACCGCGGTCGCCGCGAGCAGGGCAACGGTCCCGAAGGGGACTCGCATCCGTGCGGTCATCGTGGGATCTGATCGACCTGGATGCGGTGCGTCTGAAGTCCCTGGACGGAAAGCCGAGGACGGGTAGCGGGCGCCCGGTCTCATCCCGCGTACGCGTCGGCCGTGCGGACCGCGTCGCGTGACACGGGCCGCTCGACCGCGCGCACGCCCGGGACCAGCAGTCCCCCGAGCGTGACCACCGCCCCCGCGACGCCGGCCAGCACCAGCGTGGTCTGCGCGCCGACGAGCGCGCTCACCGGCCCGGTCAGCGCGAACGACAGGGGGAGCAGGCCGATGGAGATCAGCCAGTCCAGGCTCGAGACGCGGCCGAGCATGCTCGACGGCACGTTCTGCTGCTTGGCCGTGACCCAGACGATCGTCCCGGCGGTCTCGAGCGCGTTGAAGACGGCGCTCGCGAGCATGAGGTGCCACACGGCCGTGCCCAGCCCGTAGCCGGCCACGGCGATGGTCGCGACCGTCCAGGCGAGGTACATGAACGTCATGCTCCGGCGCGGCAGCCCGAGCTGGCCGACCGCCATCGCGGTCAGTATCGACGCGAGCCCGCCGGCGGCGAAGATGAGCCCGAGGTCGCTCGCCGCGGCGTGGAGGTCGTGCTTGACCACGTAGGGCACCAGGACCTCCACCGGTCCCATGAAGAGCAGGTACGCAACGGCGGCGCTGACGAACGTGACCCACAGCCAGCGGCGCTCGCGGACGAAGCGCCAGCCCTCGCGCAGGTCGCCGAGGACCGAGCCGGACGGGGCGGCGGCGCGTCCGCGGGCCGGCGGCCGCATGAGCAGGAGCGCGACGGCGGAGAGGGCGAAGCTCGCCGAGTCCAGGGCGAAGGCCGCACCCGCGCCGAAGGCGCCGACGAGCACGCCGCCGAGGGCCGGCCCGGCCATTCGCAGGGCGATGGGGCGGACGAGCTGGTCGAGCGCGTTGGCCTGCGCGAGCTGGTCCGGAGGCACCAGGTCGGGGACGATGGCGTCGAACGCCGGGGCGAAGAACGCCTGCCCGGTGCCGTAGACGGCCACGAGGATCGCGACGTGCCAGATCTCGAGCGCCCCGCTCAGGGTCAGCACGGCGAGGACGGCCGCCGCGACCAGCCGCGTGAGGTCGGCGGCCAGCATCAGGCGGCGGCGGTCGAAGCGATCGCTCAGCGCGCCGCCGATCAGCAGGAACGCGATCGTCGGCACGGTCATCGCCATGCCGACCATGCCCATCGCGGTGGGCGCGTCGCTCAGCTGGTAGACCTGCCAGGCGAGCGCGACGAGGAAGGCGCCGTCGCCCAGCAGCGAGACGCACATGCCGGTCCACAGCAGCCGGAAGTCGCGGTGGCGCAACGGCTCGAGCAGCCCACGCCGTGCCGTGCCGCCGACCCGGTCCAGCCCCTCGTAGCTATGTTGCATCGCGCGCGGGCCGCGGCCGGCCGGCCACGAAGGCCAGCGAGTCCTCGGCCTCCAGCGGCCGCGCGAAGAGGAATCCCTGGCCGAGATCGCAGCCGAGCGCGCGCAGGCTCTCCGCCTGCTCCGCCACCTCGATGCCCTCCGCGACGACCTCGAGCGCCAGCGTCGCGCCCAGGCCCACGACCGCGTTGGCGAGGCTGTTGGAGTCGGGCGTCGACCCCTCGCTCAGGAACGAGCGGTCCATCTTGAGGATGTCGACGGGAAAACGGCTGAGGTAGCTCAGCGACGAGTAGCCCGTGCCGAAGTCGTCGAGCGCGAGCGTGACGCCGAGCGCCTTGAGGTCGCGTAGGCGGCTGACCGCGAGCTCCGTGTCGTCCATGAGCACGGACTCCGTGATCTCGAGGGTCAGGCGCTCCGGCGCCAGCCGCGCCTCCTCCAGCGCGTCCCGGACGTCGGCGACGATGTCGGAGTGCTGGATCTGCTTGAGCGAGAGGTTCACGCTCATGCGCAACGGCCTGCCGTCGGGGGCCTCGAGGCGGCGGGCGTGCCGGCAGCCCTCGCGGAGGACCCAGCGCCCGATCGGGATGATCAGTCCCGTCTCCTCGGCGATCGGGATGAAGTCGGCCGGGGAGATCAGCCCCCGGTCGGGGTGCCGCCAGCGCAGCAGCGCCTCGACGCCCGACACCGTGCCGTCCGCGAGCCGGACCACCGGCTGGTAGCGCAGCTCGAACTCATCGGTGGCGAGCGCGCGCTGAAGGTCGTTGCGAAGCTCGAGGCGGGCGACGACGCCCTCGTGCATCGCGGGCTCGAACAGCCGGTAGCCGCCCTTGCCGTCGCGCTTGGCGATGTACATCGCGGCGTCGGCATCCCGGATGAGCTCGTCGGCGTCGCGCACGTCCTCCGGGCCGAAGATCGAGATGCCGATGCTGCCGCTCAACATCACCTGCCGATGACCGGCCTGCATCGGGCGGGCGAGCAGCTCGAGGATCCGCTGCGCGGCATCGGCGGCGGCCTGGCTTCCCGAGACGTCGTCGATCAGCAGCGCGAACTCGTCGCCCCCGAAGCGGGCCGCGACGTCCGCCCCGCGGATGCTGTCGTCGAAGCGGCGAGCGAACTCGACGAGCACCTCGTCGCCGGCGGCGTGCCCCAGCGAGTCGTTGACGGTCTTGAAGTCGTCGAGGTCGAGGAAGATCACCGCTGGCACGCGCCCTTCGCGGCGGGCGCGCGCGATCGCCTGGCGGACCTGCTCGGCGAACATCGCCCGGTTCGCGAGGCCGGTGACGGGGTCGTGGAACGCCTGATGCGCCAGCTCGGCCTCGAAGGCCTTGCGCTCGCTGACGTCGCGGGCGTTCAGGAGGATGCCGCCGACGTGCTCGTCGTCGATCAGGTTGGTGAACAGGATCTCGAAGTGGCGGGTGTCGCCTTCGCGGCTCGTGAGCGCGCATTCCAGCGGCTGCGTGCGGTCACCGGCCGCGGTGGCGGCGACGCAGCTCGCCAGGCGGTCACGATCGCCGGCCACCGCCAGGCGGTCGAACCGCTGCCCGAGGAGGTCCTCGGGCGCGTAGCCGAGGATGCGCTCGATCGAGGGGCTCTGGTAGCTCACCGTGGTGTCCGGCTCGAGCACGGTGATGAGGTCGCTGGCGTGGCGCACGAGCGACCCGAACCGCGCCTCCCCGCGGCGCCGGTGCACCTCCTCGCTCAGGACGGCGCTGTCGAGAGCGAGCGCGACCTGGCTGGCGAGCGCCCGCACGGCGGCGCGCTCGGCCTTCGAGGCGTCGACCTCGGCGGCGACGAGCAGAGCCGCAGGCTCGGCCTTGCGCGGGGCGAGCGTGACGACCAGCAGATGCGAGTGGGTCGGCGGCAGGCCGGCGGCGAGCGTGTCCGCGACGGTGAGCCGGACGACCGCTTCGCCCTCCGCAGCCGCATCCCCGAGGTGCTCCACGCCGAGCGTCTCCCCCGGCTCCGCGGCCCAGCTCCCGGCGACGGCGGCGACGCGAAGCGCGCCCGCCTCGTCGTTGCGGCAGAGCGCGACAGCGGCGCCGGGCGTTGCGAGCGCGCCCGCGGCGCCCACGGCCACCCGATCGATCTCGTCGCGCTGCGTGGCCGCGACCAGCTCGGCGCCCGCTCCGCTGAGCAGGCGCTCGCGCTCCAGCGAGCGCTCCTGCTGGCGGACGAGACCGGCCATCCGGACCACCACGAGGCCGAAGAGCACGATGGACGCGGCGCGGACGGCGGTGTAGTCGAAGTCGCCGACGCGCAGGTCGTGGACGATCCCGATCACCGGCGCCACCAGCGACGCGCAGGTCAGGAGCGCGAGCCGGAAGCGCGTGAGGACGGCGTCCCGGCCGGCCGCCGGCTGGTCGAGCCGCGCCATCGAGGGGTGAAGGCCGGCGGCGCCCCACAGCAGGTAGGAGCCGATCCAGCCGGCGTCGAGCCACAGCTGGTGGTCGTAGAGGCCGTGCAGCGTCAGCAGCCCGTACGCGAAGTCGGTGATCAGCAGCAGCACGATGCTGCCGGTGAGCAGGTGGAACGCCGGCTCCCTGCGACCGGCGTCGAGCGCGAGACGCACGACGGCGCCGATAAGGACGACGTCTCCGATCGGGTACGCCACCGAGACGATCTTGGCCAGCAGCGACAGATCGTCCAGGTGCAGGTACGGCGCCATCAGCGCGATCCAGGCCGGCAGCGACAGTCCGACGGTGAGGATCAGCCCGTCGACGAGGCCGTTGCGATCGCTGCCGGCGT
This sequence comes from Solirubrobacteraceae bacterium, assembly GCA_050696935.1. GTDB lineage: Bacteria > Actinomycetota > Thermoleophilia > Solirubrobacterales > Solirubrobacteraceae > DASSUW01. The sequence goes on from JBOGYU010000046.1 coordinate 12,004, forward strand.
TGCGCCGCCGCACGAGCAGCAGCAGGCCCGCCATCATCACCGGGTACATCGCGACGTAGAGCGCGTCGCCCGGCGACGGGAACGGGACCTCCGCACCGAGCAGGTGCGGGTAGCTGTAGGTGTAGAGGTCCCCGAGCCAGAACAGCGCCGAGCCCGCCGCCAGCAGGAGCCACGGAAGCCTCGACGCCGGACGGTGCAGGCGGATGCCGACGAGGATGGCCAGCACGGGCGAGAGCCCGATGAGGTTCATCAGCGGGCCGCTGCCCTGCAGCGGCGACACGCCGACGTAGAGCGCGCAGAGCGCGGCGCCGAGCACCAGGTAGACGGCCCAGCCGAGGCCGCGCAGGGTGCGCCCGCGGGCGATCATGCCGCAGCGCGCTCGCGTTCGGCGGCGGCCCGCGCGCTCCGGAGCTCGCCGCGCCCGGCGAGCTCCTCGAAGGCCGCGATCAGGCGGTCGACCTCCTCGTCCGTATTGGCCGCGGTCAGCTGAACCCGGAACCCGACCTCGTCCTTGGGCACGAGCGGATAGGCGGCGAGCGTGACGTACACGCCCCGCTCGAACAGGAAGCGCCCGACGTCGCCGATGCGCTCGTAGTCGCGCAGCGGGATCTCCACGATCGGCAGGCCGGAATGGTTGGGGGTCTCGATGTCGAGCTGCTGGAGCGCCGCCAGCAGCCGGGCGGTGAGCCTGTGCAGATCGGCGCGTAGCGCGTCGCCGCGACGCTCGTTGACCTCGAAGCCCGCGAGCACGGTGGCGAGCGAGGCGACCGGCGACGGGCCGGAGTACAGGTACGGGGGAGCCGCGACCTTGAGCAGCTGCTTGACCTCGGTGGGGCAGGCGATGAACGCGAGCAGCGACGAGTAGGCCTTGGAGAAGCCCCCGACGAGCACGAGGCCCTCGTAGCTCTCGCCGGCGTGGCGCACGACGCTGTTGCCCCGCATGCCGTAGGGCGAGGACTCGTGCGGGCCGCGCTCGCCGATCACGCCGAAGCCGTGGGCGTCGTCGACGTACAGGAGGGCGCCGTGGCGGCGGGCCACGTCGGCGAACGCGCGCAGGTCGGGGGCGTTGCCGGTCATGCTGTTGACGCCGTCCATGCACACGAGCCGCGTGCGGTCGGCCTCCCCGCGCAGCAGCTCGTCGAGATGGTCGGGATCCTCGAAGCGGAAGCGGCGGATCGCGGCGCCGCGGGAGCGGGCGACCTGGCAGCCGTCGTAGATCGTCTTGTGCGCGCGGGCGTCGAGGAAGATCGTCCCCGAGGCCGCGAGCAGCGGGATCACCGACATGTGGATGTGCGTGATGGTCGGCAGCACGAGCGAGTCCTCGCTGCCGAGCAGCGCGGTGAGCCGCTCCTCGATCTCCTCATAGAGCACCGGGCTGCCCAGGAGCCGCGACCAGCTCGGATGCGTCCCCCACGCGTCGAGATAGCCGGGGACCGCGTCGATGATCTCCCGATCGAGGTCGAACCCGAGGTAGTTGCACGAGGCGAAGTCCGCCAGCCAGTGCTCGCCGATGCGGATCATGCGGCCGTCGACCTCGTCGATGACCGCGTCCATCATCGGGTGCGTCGCGCGCAGATCGGACAGGTCGCGGCACGTCTCGAGCCAATGCTCGATCCAGGGCCTGCGAGAGGCGCGGGCGGTCGGGTTGCGGGCGAAGTCGAGCGTGCCGATCTGCGGGTTCACAGCCGTGACATCGGCGGCACCCCCGGCGCGCTTGAGGCGCCGACCCAGCGACGGCGCGAATTCGAGCGAGCCGATTCAGCTTTCGCGCGAGCCCGCCGATCCTATGGCGGGATGAGACATCGTGCGATCAGCAGGCGATGGGCCGCGGCCCGCGGTCTCGCGCGCACGCTCCCGTCGCGGCCGTGGGCCTGGTACCCGGCGGTCGCCGGCCTGGTCGCCGTGCTCTACCTCACCGGGCCCCTGAGCTTCGGTCCCGTCTTCAACCTGCTCGGTGCCTCCGCGGCGGTGGCGGTGATCGCGGGCAGGGGCCGCTGGCGCCCGCACGGCCGCATCGGCTGGGAGCTGATCGCGCTCGGCCAGATCCTGTTCGTCGCCGGCGATGTCCTCGCTTACAACTACGAGCGCCTCTTCGGCGAGGAGCTCCCATTCCCCTCGATCGCCGACCCGTTCTACCTCGCGATCTACCCGTGCATCGTCGTCGGATTGATGGTGCTCGTGCGCGCGGGCGACCCGACGCGCGACCGCGGAGCGCTGATCGACGCGCTCGTCGTCACGATCGGCATCGGCACGCTGGCCTGGGTGTTCCTCATGGCGCCGTACGCCCACGACGGTGGGCTGAGCACGGCAGCCAAGGTCACCTCGCTGGCGTACCCGGTGATGGACCTCATGCTGCTGGCCATGGGCGCCCGGCTGGTGCTCGGCGGCACCTGGCGCGGGCCCAGCGCCACTCTCCTCGCCATCGCGCTCGCCGCGCTGCTGGGTACGGACGCCCTCTACGGCTGGGCGCTGCTGCACGGAGGCTACGAGACGGGCGGCCTGCTCGACGGCGGCTGGATCGTGTTCTACGTCCTGCTGGGGACCGCGGCGCTGCACCCGTCCATGCGCCAGATGTCGGAGCCCGCTCCCCACCGCGAGGCCCGGCTCACGCGGCGGCGGCTGGCCGTGTTCGCGGCCACGAGCCTCGTCGCACCGGCCGTCCAGCTCATGCGCAGCGTCCTGGACCTGCCGCGCGAGCCGGTCATCAGCGTCGCGGCCGGCGTGCTCTTCGTCCTCGTCCTCGCGCGGCTGGCGGGCATGGTGCGCCTCCACGAGGCCCAGACCGAGAGCGCCCTCCGGCGCCGCTTCGAAGAGCGCCTGGCCGCGCTCGTCCGCAACGGGTCGGATGTCGTCAGCCTGCTCGACGCCGACGGGCGCGTCACGTACGTCAGCCCGTCCGGGCCGCGGCTGCTGGACCGGACGGCTCAGGCGATGCTCGGCTCCGGCTGGCACGAGCTGGTTCATCCCGACGACGTGCTCGAGGTGCGGCGCTTCCTCGGCGGCCTGGAGCCCGGCGGGTCCGCCGCCGTCGACCATCGCCTCATGTGCGCCGACGGCCGCTGCCTCGACGTCGAGACCCTGGCCACGAACCTCCTCGGCGACGAGACCGTCGACGCGATCGTGCTGAACACGAGGGACGTCAGCCAGCGCAAGGACCTCGAGCGCCAGCTCGCCCATCGGGCCACGCACGACGCGCTGACGGCGCTCCCGGGCCGGGCGCTGCTCGAGGATCGGATCGAGCAGGCGCTCGCCCGGTGCCGGCGCGACGGCCGCCGCCTCGCCGTGCTCTTCGTCGACGTCGACGACTTCAAGTCACTCAACGACTCGATGGGCCACGCCGCGGGTGACAGCGCGCTTCGGGAGGTGGCCGCGCGGCTCAAGGCCTCCGTGCGCGGATCCGACAGCGCGGCGCGCGTCGGCGGCGACGAGTTCGCTCTGCTGCTCGACGGCATCGAGGGCGCGCAGGACGCCATCGTCGTCGCGGAGCGCTGCCTCGCGGCGCTGGCGCAGCCGTTGATCGTCGATGGCAGGGAGCTCGGGACCACGGTCTCCATCGGCATCGCGCTCGACTCGGAGGACACCCGCGGGCCGGACGCCCTGCTCCGCGACGCCGACGCAGCGATGTACGAGGCCAAGCGCCGGGGCAAGGCCCGCTACTGCGTGTTCCGACCCGGCTCGGCGGTCGACGACTCGGAGCTCGTCAGCGGTGTCCGGAGCTGAACGGCCCCTCCGGGTCGAGCCGACCTAGCGGCCCCGGTCGTCGGGCGGGAGCGTGGAGGGGCCGACGTGCTCGTCGAGCCAGGCGTTGATCGGCTGCGCCGCGCGCCAGGTGCCGGCGGCGTGGGTGAGGGCGGCGTTCCGGTCGATGCCAGCCGTGCCCGGGAGGGCGCGGCCGGCGATCAGGGCCTTGCGGCGCAGGAGCTCGATCCTGGGGTGGTCGCGGGGATAGCCGCGCGGGGCGGTGCGGAGGGCATCGCCGGCGAGCTCCAGCCCGCCGCGCTCGGCCGTGGCGGCGGCCTCGGCGAGGAGCGGGCCGCTGCGGTCGTCGGCGACGGCCTCGCGGAAGCGGTCGAGCTGGTCGCGGGCCATCGTGTGGTAGCCCGTGCCCGCGTACAGGCCGCGGGACGAGAGCTCCACGTACAGACCGGCGCCGGCCAGGTCGTGGATCACCCCGTAGGTCCTGGTCTTGTACGGCGACCTGTCGGGCGTGAAGCGGAGGTCGCGGTGCTGGCGAAACACGCGGACGGTGCCGCCGAGCTGCTCGCTCAGCTCGTCGAGCATGTCCTCCAAGCCGCCGCGGACGTCCCTCTCGTACAGGTCCCGCGTGGCGGCGAAATAGGCCCGCGAGTTGTCGCGCTGGAGCCCCGCGAACCACTCGAACACCTCCGGCGCGAATCCGTGGAAGGCCACGGGCCAAGGATCACATACGGTCCGCGATGACTTTCTCCACGGGTGACCGTCTTAATCGACACCCGTGAGGAAACGGAGACACGCATGAGCATGCCCGATACCGAGTACCGGCGGCTGGCGCTCGACGTCCTGCGGATCGAGGGCGGGCGGATCACGGAGATCACCACCTTCTGCGGCGAGCTGTTCCCCGCCTTCGGGCTGCCCGAGAGCCTCCGATGACCTCGTTCGAATGGCGCGTGGTCTCCGTCGCCCCCGGCGGCGCGCGCGCCTTCGACGACGCCGAGTGGCAGGACGCGCTGGTCGTGGTCGAGCGCGGGGAGATCGAGCTCGAGGGGCTCGGCGGCACCCGCCGGCGCTTCGCGCGCGGGCACCTCCTGTGCCTCGCCGGCGTCCCGCTGCGGGCGCTCCACAACCGCCTACCGGAGCCGGGTGACCGACTCGGTGCCCGCCGGCGTACCGGCCGAGGCCGCCGAGGCCGCCCGCGACACGCCCGGCGGCGCCGTGG
>JBOGYU010000047.1:0-16915 GCA_050696935.1 Solirubrobacteraceae bacterium
CCCCTGCCGCGGCGCGTAGCTGCGCGGGGACCAGGCCGGACGCCGGCAGTACGGCGTCGGCACCGCTCCGTGCCGCGACCTCGAGCGCCTCCGCGCGGCGGTCGACGGCGACGACGCGCGCCGGGCTGAGGGCCTTCAGGAGCTGGACGGCGACGTGACCGAGGCCGCCGACGCCGATCACCACCGCGCTCGTCCCCGGCCTCAGCAGGTGCAGCACGCGCCGGATCGCGTGGTACGGCGTCAGCCCTGCGTCGGCGAGCGGAGCCGCGGCCACAGGGTCGAGCCCGTCGAGCGGCACGGTGAGGCGCGGGGAGGGCACGACCATGTACTCCGCGAGCCCGCCGTCGCGGCCGAGCCCGGCGCCGCGCGCCGTCCGCTCGTCGTCGCAGAGGTGCTCGGCCCCGACGCTGCAGGCGCGGCAGCGCCCGCATCCCCACGGCCCGTAGACCAGGACCGGCTCGCCGACCTCGAGGCCGACGGCCCCCGGGCCGAGCGCGGCGACGGTGCCCGCGACCTCGTGGCCGAGCGTGAACGGGAGCTCGTACGGCAGCGAGCCGGCGCGCCAGTGCATCAGGTGCAGGTCCGAGTGGCAGAGCCCGGCGCCGGCGACGCGTACGAGCACCTCGCCTGGACCAGGTTCAGGCTCCGTTACCTCGACGAGCTGGGCCGGCTGCTCCCAGGCCGTGAGCCGAATCGCCCTCATATGGCGACCTTAGCAGATGAACTGAACTCATATCAATTCTCTGCTATGGTCCGCGCGGTCATGTCCCCCTTGTTGAAGCTCGTGCTCCGCTTGGAGCGGGCGATCGGAGCTCCGGTCGAGTCCGCGGTCCACAGCGACGCGTACTTCGACGTCGTCGCCGAGCTCAACCGCGGGACGCGACGGCTGACCGGCGCGCTCGAGAGCGTCTCCAAGCGCGGCCTGCACCTGCTCAACCTGCCCGCGGGAACCGACGTCCGGCGGGTGCGCGAGCAGCTCGCGCGGATGGATCGCCGGCTGCTGCAGATCTCGAAGGAGCTCGAGCAGCTCGAGCAGCTCGAGCAGGCGCGGGACGTGGAGCGGGTCTGACGGTGGCGCTGCAGCTGAGCCCGGCTGACCTGCTGGTGCGCGTGAACAGGGACGTCGAGCGGTCGTACCTGCGCGCGCGCAACGGGCTCCGCTACGCGCGGGGGAGCAACCGGCCGAAGCTCGGGACGACGCCGAAGGACGTCGTCTGGCGGCGCGACAAGGCGCAGCTCTGGCGCTACCGCAGCGACGCCGTCCGCTTCGCGCAGCCGCTGCTGATCGTCACCAGCCTGGTCAGCCGCAGCTACATCCTCGACCTCCTGCCCGGCAGCAGCGCGGTCGAGTTCCTGCGCGAACGCGGCTTCGACGTCTTCATGCTCGACTGGGGGATCCCCGACGAGCTGGACGCCGACAACAGCCTCGAGACGTACGTGGACGAGTACCTCGCCCGCGCCGTGGCCGCGGTCCGGCACCAGACCGGCTGCGCCGAGCTCACGATGGCCGGCTACTGCCTCGGCGGCGTGCTCGCCGTCCTGTACGCCAGCGGTCACGACGACGCCGGCGTCCGCAACCTCGTGCTGATGGCGACGCCGGTCGACTTCGAGGAGATGGGCCCGATGGTCGCGGCGCTGCGCGAGGGCAGGCTCGACCCCGAGGACCTCGTCGACGAGACGGGCAACGTGCCCGCCGACGTCCTCTACAGCGGCTTCTTCATGCTCGCGCCGACCACGATCGTGGCCCAGCGCGCGACGCTGCTCGAGAACCTCTGGAACGACGAGTTCGTGCGCGGCTTCCAGGCGATGGCGCAGTGGACGCGCGACCAGGTGCCGTTCCCGGGCGCGGCGTTCCGTGAGGTCGTCGAGCTGTTCGTCCGCCGCAACGCGCTGCTGGGCGGGTCGCTGCGCGTCGGCGGCCGCGAGATCGACTTCGCGAGGACCGCGGCGAACGTGCTCAATGCGATGGCCGAGAAGGACACCGTCGTGCCGAGGGCGGCTGCCGAGCCGGTCGGGGCGCTGGTCGGCCGGCCCGACCGCCGGCACCGGCTGCTGCTGCCCGGCGGGCACGTCACGTTCGGCACCGGCCGCTCGGCGTTCCGCCACACGTTGCCGAGCCTCGCCGGCTGGATCGCCGCCCACAGCGACGAAGGGGGATGCTGATATGGACATCAGGCCATTGGAGCCCGGCGACCGCGAAGCGCTCGAGCGCTTCATCGGCCGCGTTCCGGAGGGGGATCGCACGTTCTTCAAGGAGGACGTCGAGGCCCTGCAGGTGATCGACGCGTGGACGCAACCCGGCCCGGCGCGCGCCGTCGCGGTGGCGGACGGCGAGGTCGTCGGCTACGTCGCCGTCGTGCCGCTGCACGGCTGGTCGAACCACGTCGGCGAGGTGAGGCTGATCGTCGATCCCGGCCATCGCGGCCGCGGGGTCGGCCGCGGGCTGGCGCGGCGCGCCGTCCTGGAGGCGGTCGCGCTGGACCTGCGCAAGATGGTCGTCGAGGTCGTCGCCGACCACGCGCCCACGATCGCGATGTTCCGCGCGCTGGGGTTCGATCCCGAGGCGCTGCTGACCGACCACGTCCGTGACAAGTCGGGCGCGCTGCGCGATCTCATGATCCTCGCCCAGTCCGTCGAAGCGCAGTGGTCGGCCATGTCCGTCGCCGGGATCGCGGACGAGCTGTGAACCCGCGTGTCGACGAGATCCTCGAGGCCGCCGTCAACGGCTACGAGGACATGATCCGCCGGGCGTGCGACCTGCAGCGCGCCCTGGCGCGCGCCGTGCCGTACGAGCCGGCGCGGTCGATCCTCGACACGACGGCGGACCTGACCCGAGACATCGCCGCGGTGCAGCTCTCGGGCGCGCGCTGGCTGCTGGACTCATGACCGCGCTGCACTGGGAGAGCACCGGCGCGGGCGATCCGGTGCTGATGATCATGGGCCTGGGGCTCAGCGGCGGCGCCTGGTGGCGCACCGTCCCGGTCCTGTCGCGGTCGCTGCGCGTCATCACGTTCGACAACCGCGGGGTGGGGCGGTCGCGTGCGCGCCTGCACAGCTACACGACCGAGGCGATGGCGGACGACGCCGTCGCGGTGCTCGACGCCGCCGGCGTCGAGCAGGCCCACGTGTACGGCTTCTCGCTCGGCGGCATGGTCGCCCAGCAGCTCGCCCTTCGCCACCCCGGGCGACTGCGCTCGCTCGTCCTCGGAGCCACGCATCCGGGCGGGCCGCGTGCGGCCCGGCCGAGCGCGGAGGTGATCGCGTTCTTCCGCCGCCGCGCGAGCATGACCGCCAGGGACGCCGCGCGCGCGTCGGTCCCGTTCAACTACGGGCCGCGCTGCCGGCGCGAGCACAAGGACCGGATCGCCGAGGACATCCGGCGCCGGCTGGCCCATCCGTTCCCGGAGCAGGCGTACCGCGCGCAGATCGTCGCCGCCACGCTCCACAACACGTACCGGCGGCTGAAGCGCATCGAGGCGCCGACGCTGATCGTCCACGGGCGCGAGGACCGCGTGGTCCCCGTCGCCAACGCCGAGATCCTCGCCGAGCGCATCCGGCGCGCCCGTCTGCGGATCCTCCAGGAGGCCGGCCATCTGTACTCGACCGAGCAGCCGGCGGTCGACGAGGAGATCGCGCGGTTCTTCCTGGAGGCCCGATGAGCTTCACGGTGCCCGACGTGCGCGTCGCCGACGTCATCCGCCGCCACGCGGCGCAGCGCCCGGAGGCCGTGGCGCTCCGGCAAGGGGAGCGGGAGCTCGCCTACGGGGACCTCGACGAACGGTCGAACCGGCTCGCGCAGGCGCTGCTTGCGTGCGGCGTGCGGGCGGGCACGCGCGTCGCCTACCTCGACCGCTCGTCGCCCGAGGTGATCGAGCTGCTGTTCGCGGCGAGCAAGGCCGGCGCCGTGCTGGTGCCGCTCAACTGGCGGCTGGCGCCGCCGGAGCTGGCCGCGGTGCTGGCGGATGCGCAGGCCCCGGTGCTGATCGCCGGTCCCGACTACCGCGACGTCGCCGAGTACGTGCTGGAACGGCTGTCGCCGGGGCCGGACCTGGTCGTCGTGGGCGAGGAGTACGAGCGCTGGCTCGCGGCCCACGAGCCGCGCGATCCCGGCGGCCGCGGCGAGCCCGGCGACGTGATCGTGCAGATGTACACCTCCGGCACGACCGGGGTCCCCAAGGGCGTGCTCACCACGCACGACAATCTCGCCGTCACCGCGCAGACCTCGCTGCGGTGGGCCTTCGACGAGCGATCGGTCAGCCTCACGCCGCTGCCGATGTTCCACATCGGCGGGATCGGCTGGGCGTACTGCGGGCTGTGGCACGGTGCCACGACCGTCCTCGTGCGCGACTTCGAGCCCACGGCCGTGCTCGACATCCTCGAGCGCCGGCGCGTGACCAACGCGGTGCTCGTGCCGACGATGCTGCAGATGCTCACCGCCGTGCCGGGAGCCGCCGACCGCGACTACCCGGCGCTGCGCTCGATCGCCTACGGCGCCGCCCCGATCACCACGCCGGTCCTGAAGGCGACCCTGCGCACGTTCGGCTGCGGGCTGGTCGGGCTCTACGGCCTGACGGAGAGCACCGGCGGGGTGGTCGCGCTCGAGCCGGAGGACCACGATCCCGGCGGCCCGCGCGAGCACCTGCTGCGGTCCGCAGGCCGCCCGTACCCGTGGGTCGAGCTGCGGATCGCCGACCCGGTTTCCGGCGATCCGCTGCGGCCGCACCAGGTTGGCGAGGTGTGGCTGCGGGGCCCGAACGTCACTCCCGGCTACTTCAACCGCGCGGCCGAGACCGCCGTGGCACTGACCAAGGACGGCTGGCTGCGCACCGGCGACGGCGGCTACGTCGACGAGGACGGCTACCTGTTCCTCGCCGACCGGATCAAGGACATGATCGTGACCGGCGGCGAGAACGTCTATCCGGTCGAGGTCGAGGAGGCGCTCGCCCAGCACGCCGACGTCGCCGAGGTGGCGGTCATCGGCGTGCCGCACCCGCATTGGGGCGAGGCGGTCAAGGCGCTGATCGTCCGCCACCCCGGCGCGCGGACCGGTCCCGACGACCTGATCGCGTTCGCCCGCGGGCGGCTGGCCGGCTACAAGGTCCCGCGCTCGGTCGACCTCGTGACCGAGCTGCCGCGCACGCCCAGCGGCAAGGTGCTCAAGCGGGAGCTGCGCCAACGCTATATCTCCTGAACTGAAGTTGTGTTGACATTAGCTGCCAGGCTTGCTAACTTGCTAACGAGTCGCTTCAACCCTCCATCGAAAGGCACCAGCCATGGCGACCCAGACCAAGTCCAGCCCCGTCACCGAGAGCATCGACGCCGCCACCGAGCGCGTCGTCGAGCTGAACGAGAAGGCGGTCGCGAACGGCAAGAAGGCGAGCGCGGCCATCCTCGACACGTACGAGAAGGCCGTGATCTCGTTCACCGAGTCCTACGAGAAGGCCGCCGGTACCACGAAGGTGGACTGGATCGTCAGCGCAGCCTCCGCGCAGGCCGACCTCACGCGCGACCTCGCGAAGGCGTACACGAGCGCCGCCCGCGAGCTCGTCTCCTGAGCCCCCTCCCGACAACGACGGTCGCGGCGCCGGACGCGCGTCGCGACCGTCAGCGGGTCGGGTCGCCGGCCCCCGGGCGCCGACGCTCCACGAACGCGTTGTAGATCTCCAGCAGCGCTTGACGCTCGCGGCCCGTCAGCTTCGGGTCCGCGCGGATCGCCGCGACGACGGCGGGCTCGTGGCCCGTGTCAGCTGTCTCGTCACGGCGGCCGCCGCGCTCGGACAGCACGTCGGCTGACAGCTGGAGGTTCTCTGCGATCGCCTCGAGCACCTTCTCTGACGGCTCACGCAACCCTCGCTCGATCTGGGACAGGTACGGGTTCGAGATGCCGACGAGATCGGCCAGCTGGCGCATGGAGAGCTCCTGCAGCTCGCGCTGGCGGCGAATGAACTCGCCGAGCGGAGAGGTCATCGGCGCGGAGGACGGAGGTCCATGTCGGCGGACCCTATTTGACGCCGTCGCAAGGCACGGCGTCCCCCGAGAACGGGCCCTCGCCCGGTCCTCGCGCTCGGCCGGCCCCGCACCCTTGACACATCTCCCAACAGCCGCAATACTGAAGTCACTTCAGTTCGATTCAACTCCCAGGATAGGCTCGGTCATGACCTCCCACGCTCGCCACCGTACGGATCGCATCGCCGCTCAGGCGTATACGCGGCACGGCGCCGTGCCCGTCACGCGCAGGCCGTCGCAGCGGGAGCTCGTCGCCTGGTCGCTGCTGAGGTGTCCGGACGACCGCCCGCAGCGAGACCGCCGGTGAGCCACGACGCGTCGGTCGCCGGCGCGCGGATGCGCTTTCCCGTTCTCGCGGGCGCCGTCGAGCGTCATCTCGGCTGGGCGCGCGACTTCGCCGTCGCCGGCGACGTCGACTCGGCCGTCGACGCCATCCGCGACGCTCACGCCACCGTCGCCGAGCTGCGCGCATCGAGCTCCACCGACAGTGGGCGCTAGCTTCCAGGAGATCCCCGACCAGTTCAACGTGTGCATCGACGCCCTCTGGCGCGAGGTCGAAGCCCGCGCCTGACACGGGCCACTCGAAAGGAGTTTGCGCGCGTCAGACCGTCTCGGCCACTTCTTCGTGGCGATAGCGCGGCCTGTCTTCGGCGAACCCGCAGTAGATGTACCGCTGGCCTTCGACCTCGATCGCCGACGGCGGCTCGTCGGAGGGGTCCTCGTCGACCGTCATCGTCCGCCCTTCGAGTGGGCCATCGATCAGCATGGCGTTCCATGACATGGGGGGTCGTTCCTCTCCTCGAAGCCGTCAGGCTCGCACCTGGGGCTCGTCCGTGCGGACTTCGCTGCCGTCCTGGCCCCACCGTGTGTGGTAGGCGCCTTCGCGGTCCGTGCGCTTGTAGGTGTGCGCACCGAAGAAGTCTCGCAGGCCCTGGATGAGGTTCGCCGGTCCGCGCTCCCGACGGTAGCCGTCGTAGTAGGCCAGAGACGACGAGAACGCCGGCACGGGCACGCCGAGCTCGACGGCGCGCGCGACCACGCGGCGCCACGCTTCTTGGCCCTCGGCGACCGCGTCGCGGAAGTAGGGCACCATCAGGAGATTAACGGTCCCGGGGTTCGCTAGGTAGGCGTCCCGGATGCGATCGAGGAACCGGGCGCGGATGATGCAGCCGCCCCGCCAGATCGTCGCCAGCGAGGCCATGTCGAGGTCCCAGCCGTAGGTCTTCGAGGCGGCGGTCATCTGCTCGAAGCCCTGCGCGTACGCCACGACCTTGCTCGCGTAGAGCGCCTTCCGGATCTCGTCGACGAGGTCGTCCTGGGCGCCCCCGCCTGCCTCCGGCCGCGGGCCGGCAAGCGCCCGCGACGCCGCCGCCCGCTGGTCGCTCAGCGCGGACAGCGACCGCGCGAACACGGCTTCCGTGATGGCGGTCAGCGGCACGCCGAGCTCGAGCGCGTCCTGGCTGGTCCACCGGCCCGTGCCCTTCTGCTCGGCCTCGTCGACGATCACGTCGACCAGCGGCCCACCGATCTCGGTATCCCGCTTGGCGAGCACCTTCGCCGTAATCTCGATCAGGAAGGACTCGAGGTCGCCGGCGTTCCACTCATCGAAGATCTGCGCGATGGCGGGCGCCTCGAGGCCGCCCCCATAGCGCAGTAGGTCATACGCCTCAGCGATGAGCTGGATGTCGGCGTACTCGATGCCGTTGTGGACCATCTTGACGTAGTGGCCGGCCCCGTCGGGGCCGATGTACTCGCAGCACGGCGTGCCATCGACCTGGGCCGCGATCCGCGTGAAGACCTCCGCCACTGCGTCATACGCCTCGCGGTCGCCTCCCGGCATGATGCTCGGCCCGAGCAGGGCGCCCTCCTCGCCGCCCGAGACGCCAGTCCCGATGAACCGCAGCCCGCGCTCCGCGCACGCCCGCGCGCGGCGGCGCGAATCGCCGAAATGCGAGTTGCCGGCGTCGATGACGATGTCACCCTCGTCGAGAAGCGGCGCGAGCTCGTCGATCACCCCGTCCACTGGCGCGCCCGCTTTGACCATGACGATGATCCGGCGCGGGCGTTCGAGGGCGTCGACCAACTCCTGCACGGTCTCCGCTGCCGAGAACGCACCCTCGTCCCCATACGCGGCGATGAACTGCCGCGTGCGCGCCGGCGTCCGATTGTGGACCACCACCGGGATCCCGCGGCGGGCGATGTTGCGGGCGAGGTTCGCCCCCATGACGGCCAGTCCGGTGACGCCGATTCTACTGCGGTCGCTCATAGCCCTCTCTACATTTTCGGAGCTGAACCTGACAGGCGAGGAGCGCTTGGCGCCCGCTGCCTCGGTCGCGCCATGGTGCCGCTCGGTGAGACTCGAGCGGCATGCTACGCGCGTGGGCCGGCTCGACGCGAGAGATCGGCGCCCGGTGACCGCACCCTTCCGCGCGAGCCGGGCTGCTCGCCGGCTCGCTCAGGCGGACGCCGCCCCGGGGGTCCCGGTCGACCCACACGTCGGGATCGTGGCGAGTCGCGGCGGCTGCCGCGGCTTGGCGCGCATCCGGCCCCTCCAGATCGCCTGGCGCTCCGCCGCCTCGGCGGGACCGGCGTACGCCAGCAGCAGCGAGAGCCCGTACCGGCCGGCGCGACGCGTCCTGCGATACGTGCGTGAGCGGGCCGACGACGCGGGAGCCTCGCGCCGGGCCGGCTGAGCTCACCTCCGGGGTACGGCGGCCCGGCAACGGCGGCGTCCGCCGTCGGACATGCCGGATGCGCGCTGACGGCCAGATCACAGGACCTGCGCGAGGAACTGGCGCGTGCGCTCGTGCTGCGGGTCGGCGAACACCTCGCGCGGCCTGCCCTCCTCGACGATCCGTCCGTGGTCCATGAACAGCAGCCGGCTGCCGACCTCGCGCGCGAACGCCATCTCGTGGGTGACGATCACCATCGTCATGCCCTCGGCGGCGAGCCGCTGCATGACGTCGAGCACCTCCTTGACGAGCTCGGGGTCGAGCGCCGACGTGACCTCGTCGAAGAGCATCAGCTTGGGGCGCATCGCGAGCGCGCGGGCGATCGCCACGCGCTGCTGCTGGCCGCCGGACAGCTGGCCGGGGTAGCCGCCGGCGCGTTGCTCGAGCCCCACCTGGCGCAGCTGGTGCAGCGCGCGCTCGCGCGCCTCGTCGCGGCCAAGGCCGATCACCTTCTCGAGCGCCAGCGTGATGTTCTGCAGCACGGTCTTGTGCGGGAACAGGTTGAACTGCTGGAAGACGATGCCGATCTCGGTCCGCGCCCGGTCCAGGTTCGTCCGGATGTCGGTGAGCTCGACGCCGTCGAACAGCACGCGGCCCTCCGTCGGCTCCTCGAGGAGATTGATCGTGCGCAGCAGGGTCGACTTGCCGGAGCCGGACGGGCCGATCACCACGAGCACCTCGCCGGGCGCCACCGCCAGGTCGATGGCTTGCAGCACGTACAGGTCGTCGCCGAACCACTTGTGGACGTCCTCCAGGCGGACGAGCGAGCCGTCGGGGTTCATGCGCCGATGCCCGTCAGGCCGCTGCGCATCCGCTGCTCCAGCCAGCTGACGAAGCGGATCATCGGCAACGTCACGGCGAGGTATCCCGCGGCGGAGATCAGGAACGGCGTGGCGTTGAAGGTCTGCGAGAAGATGTCGCGGCCCGTGGCCAGCAGCTCCTGCTGGGACAACGTGAGCCCCAGCACGGCGACCAGCGAGGTGTCCTTGATCAGGATCACGAACTCGTTCGTGAGCGGCGGGATCACGCGCCGGATCGCCTGCGGCAGGATCACGAGGCGCAGGGCCGCGAAGTGGCTCAGGCCGAGCGAGCGGGCGGCCTCGAACTGCCCGCGCTCGATCGACTGGATGCCGGCGCGAAAGATCTCCGCCGAGTACGCGCCCGCGTTGAGCCCCAGCACGAGGATCGCGACCTCGAAAGGACCGACGTTCAGCCGCAGGCCGAGCGCGATGCCGAAGAAGAAGAAGCTGAGCTGCCACAGCAGCGGCGTGCCGCGGAAGAAGTTGATGTACGCGCGCGCGGGCGCGCGCACGACCCGGCGGGTGGAGAGCGCGAAGACGCCGAGGACGAGGCCGAGCGCGATGCCGAGCGCCTCTCCGGACAGGGCGAGGATCAGCGTGTTGAGCGCGGCGCGGGCGAAGCGGGGCAGGAACTCGCCGACGAGCCCGAACTCGAAGAAGTTGCGGGCGAAGGTCTCGACGTCGCCGGCCCGGAACCAGAGGTAGAGGCCGGCCAACCCGACCGCCTGCAGGCCGAGGACGGCGCCGGAGACCGCCGCCTCGCGGCTCGGCCGCGTCGGCATCCGCCGGAAGGTCGCGCCGCCCAGGGCGGCGGCGCCACCGCCGAGCGCGATGGTCGCGAGCAGGACGGCCAGCTGCGCGTCGCTGGTGATGCCGCCGGCGAGCTGCTGCGACGGCGTCCAGCCGTTCGCCGTGAGGACCGCGAGCGTGCCGGCGGCGAGGACGACGAGCGCGGCGCCGCCCGCCAGCGCGGTCAGCGCGGACACGGGGGTCTGCTGGCGCACGAACCAGCGGACCCCCCGGTCCGGCCGCCGGCGCGCGGCGCCGGGGGATGCATGGGCGACGGTCACCCGGTCTCAGGCCTCGAGGATGTTGCCTCCCTGCGGCAGCTGCTCGAACCGGTCGTACAGCCGCTGATAGGTGCCGTCCTCCTTGATCTCGGCGAGGGTGTCGTTCAGCGCGCTCAGGAGCGCATCGTTCTGCGGGTCGACCGCGAAGCCGTAGCGCTCGCCCGTGTCGATCGTCTGCGCGACCTCGAGCGCCTCGCGCTGCTCGGCCTCGGTGACCGCCGACGGCTCGTCGAAGATCACCGCGGTCACGTTCGCCGCCTCCAGCGCCGTGTAGGTGTCGGGAGCCTCGGGGAACGAGCGCACGTTCACGCCCTCCGGCAGGTTCTCCTGCGCCCACGTCTCCCCGGTCGTCCCGCGCTGGACGGCGACGGTGTCCCCGGCCGAGAGATCGTCGGTCGAGCGCAGGTCCGGGCTCTGCTCCGCGTTGACCACCAGCGTCTGCTGCGCGGCGTAGTACGGCTCCGTGAAGTCGACCGTCCGCCGGCGCTCCTCGGTGATGGTCGTCGCCGAGGCGACGACGTCGTAGCGCCCGGCGGCGAGCTGGGTGAAGATCGTGTCGAAGGCGGTGTCGACCCACCTGACCCGCAGCTCGAGGCGCTGCGCCATCTCCTCGACCAGCTCGACGTCGAAGCCGGTCAGCTCACCGCCCTCGCGGAACTCGAACGGCGGGAAGGGGATGTCCGACCCGACCGTCAGGACGCCATCCTCGACCGTCTGCACGGCGGCGGCGCCGCCGTCACCGCCGCCGGCCGGCGCGTCCTCCTCGTCGTCGCCGCCGCAGCCGATCGCCATGAGCGCCGCGGCCAGGAATGCCATCACCATCACGAGTAGACGTCTCATCGTCTCGGCCACTGCCCTCCGCGAGCGGCGATGTCCGGGGATTGTCAGCCGCCGGACGGAGGCCCTGCCGGGGCCGCGCCGGCGGGGCAGGCACGCGCCAATGGAGGCCGGGGCACCGCGTTCGCGCATCGAGGGCTCGCCGGCGCGGCGCCTGCTCGCCTGGCCGCGCATCGGCCCGGCGCAGGCGACGCTGGCGCTGCTGGGCGCGGTGATGGTCGTGCTCGCGATCGCCTACGGCGTGCAGGAACTCGCGCAACGGAC
Source organism: Solirubrobacteraceae bacterium (assembly GCA_050696935.1). GTDB lineage: Bacteria > Actinomycetota > Thermoleophilia > Solirubrobacterales > Solirubrobacteraceae > DASSUW01. The sequence continues at coordinate 11,710 of JBOGYU010000047.1, forward strand.
CATCAACGGCATCGTCGCCGGCAGCTACATCGCGCTCGGGGCCGTCGGGCTGACGATGGTCTACGGCACGCTCAAGCTCGTCAACTTCGCCCACGGCGACATGCTCACGTTCGGGGCGTACATGGGCTTCCTGTTCAACGTGACGATCGGCGCGCCGATCGTCGTGGCGGCGCTGGGCGCGATCGCTGTGACCGCGGCTCTCGGCGTCGCCTCCGACCGGATCATGTGGCGCCCGATGCGGGCGAAGAAGGCGGGGTTGCTGCAGCTGCTGCTGATGGCGATCGGCCTCGCGTTCGTGATCCGCCACGGGATCCAGCTCATCGCCGGCACCGCGCCGCGGCGGCTCGACGTCGACGTCACCACGTCCGTCGGGCTCATCGGGCTGCGGATCGGCCGGACCGAGCTGATCGCGGTCGTCGTCGGCCTCGCCGCGCTCGCCGGCGTGGTGCTGATGCTGCGGCACACGCTGCTGGGCAAGCAGATGCGGGCCCTGTCGGACAACTTCGACCTGGCGGAGGTGACGGGGATCGACACCGACCGGATCGTGTTCGCCACGTGGGTGTTCGCCGCGGGGCTCGCGGGTCTCGCGGGCGTGCTCCTCGTGGCCGCGATCGGGTCGATGACGATCAACATCGGCTTCTTCCTGCTGCTCAGCCTGTTCGCCGCGGTGATCCTCGGCGGCATCGGCAACGCCTACGGGGCGGTCGTGGGCGGCATGGTCATCGGCCTCGCGCAGGAGTGGTCGACGCTCGTCCTCGACGCGCGCTGGAAGGTCGCGGTCGGCTTCGCGATCCTGATCGGCGTCCTGATCGTTCGCCCGCAGGGGATCTTCGGGCGGGAGCGCACGCTGTGACGACGCTCGCCGTCTCGCTCGAGGCGTTCACCGACATCGACTTCTGGATCGGCGTCGGGATCCTCGCCGGCACCTACACGATCTTCGCGCTCGGGCTGCAGATCAACGTCGGCTTCACGGGAATCGTCAACTTCGGTCAGGCCGGGTTCATGGCAATCGGCGCCTACACCATGGGCATCCTCGTGGTGAAGGCCGGCTGGTCGTTCTGGCTCGCGCTCCCGGCCGCGACGGCCGTCGCGATGGCGGCGGGCCTGCTGATCGGCCTTCCCTCGCTGCGGCTCAGGGCGGACTACTTCGCCATCGTCACCATCGCCTTCGCCGAGATCATCCGCTACGTCGCCCAGAACGCGCGCGAGCTGACCGGCGGCAACCAGGGCCTGCTCGGCTACGACGACGCGTGGGCCGACGTCTCGCTGTGGATGCTCGATCGCCTGGAGGCCTTCGGCCTCGGCGACCAGTTCCTGCTGCCCCTGCTGCTGGTGACGTGGACCGTGGCGCTGGTGCTGATCGTCGTGCTCAGCGCCGTGCAGCGGACGCCGTGGGGCCGCGTGCTGCGGGCGATCCGCGAGGACGAGGACGCGGCGCGGGCGCTCGGCAAGAACACGTTCGCGTACAAGCTCCAATCGCTGATGATCGGCGCGGCCCTCGGCGCCGTGGCGGGCTACTTCCTGGCGCTCAACCTCGCGTTCGTCAGCCCCGAGTCGTTCGAGCCGCTGTTCACGTTCATCGGCTATGCGGTGCTGATCCTCGGCGGCCTGGCGAGCTACGCGGGCGTGGCGCTGGGCGGGCTGGTCCTGTGGACCCTGCTCGAGGCGACCCGCTTCCTCGACCTGCCGCTGGCCGCCGAGAAGGTCGCCGCCCTGCGGTTCATGCTCGTCGGCCTGCTGCTGATCCTGCTGATGGCGTTCCGGCCGCAGGGCATGCTGGGCAAGCGCCGGGAGATGGTGCTCGGTGACTGAGGACGGCCCGATCCTCGAGGTCGAGGGTGTCCGCAAGTCGTTCGGCGGCATCCACGCCGTCGACGGCGCGGGGTTCGCCGTGCGGCGGGCGTCGATCACGTCCCTGATCGGGCCCAACGGGGCCGGCAAGACGACGCTGTTCAACGTCATCACCGGCTTCATGCGGGCCGACGCCGGCCGGATCGCGTACGAGGGCCGCTCGATCTTCCGCACGCCGCCGCACGCCATCGCGCGCCGGGGCATGGTCCGCACCTTCCAGATCACCAAGGCGCTGGCGGCGATGCCGGTGATCGACAACATGATGCTGGCGGCGCCCCACCAGCCGGGCGAGCGGCTCGCGAACCTGCTGGTGCGGCCGGGCGCGGCGCGCCGGCGCGAGCGCGAGGTCCGCGACCGGGCGCTCGAGCGCCTCGAGGTGTTCGGCCTCGCGGAGATGGCCGACGAGTACGCGGGCACGCTGTCCGGCGGGCAGCGCAAGCTGCTCGAGCTCGCGCGCGCCCTGATGGTCGAGCCGCGCCTGCTGCTCCTCGACGAGCCGATGGCCGGCATCAACCCGACGCTCGGCGCCACGCTGCTCGACCACATGCGGGAGCTCCGGGAGCGCGAGGGCGTCACGTTCCTCTTCATCGAGCACGACCTCGACGTGGTGATGCGCCACTCCGACCGCGTGATCGTCATGGCGCAGGGCGAAGTGATCGCCGAGGGCGGCCCGGAGGAGGTGCGGCGCGACGAGCGCGTGATCGACGCCTACCTCGGAGGCGCGGTGTGAGCGCGCCCGTGCTGCGGGCCGAGGGCATCGTCGCGGGCTACGTGCCCGAGGTCGACATCCTCACGGGCGTCGACGCCGAGGTGCGCGAGGGGGAGATCGTGACCATCGTGGGACCGAACGGGGCGGGGAAGTCGACGCTGATCAAGTGCGTGTTCGGGCTGCTGCCGCCGCGCGCCGGCCGCGTGTGGCTGCGGGACGCCGACATCACCGGCGAGCGGCCGCACAACATCACCCGGCGCGGGATGAGCTACGTCCCCCAGCTCGACAACGTCTTCCCGACGCTGTCGGTGGAGGAGAACCTCGAGATGGGCGCGATCGCCGGCCGCGACGCCGACCGTGGCGAGCGCATGGACTCCATGTACGAGCTGTTCCCGCGGCTGGCGGAGCGGCGCCGCCAGCCGGCCGGGACCATGTCCGGCGGCGAGCGCCAGATGGTGGCCATGGCGCGGGCGCTGATGCCCGGACCGGCGGTGCTGCTGCTCGACGAGCCGTCCGCCGGGCTCGCGCCCGCGTTCGTCGACGCCATCTTCGACCAGGTGCTCGAGGTCAACCGCTTCGGGGTGACGGTGCTGATGGTCGAGCAGAACGCCCGGCGCGCCCTCGCCATGTCCGACCGCGGGTACGTGCTCGACCTGGGGAGCAACCGCTTCGAGGGCCCCGGGCGCGAGCTGCTCGAGGATCCCAAGGTCGCCGAGCTGTACCTCGGCGGCGCCCGGCCGGACCGCGACGCGGAGTAGTCCGCTCCCGCGCCGCGGTCCGCCGGCCCCGCTCGGTCAGCCCTGCTCCTGCGCGGCCTCGAACTGCCGCATGACCTCGAGCTGCCCGTCGTCGCCGTACGTCCACACCTCGTACGTCGCCGTCGTCGGGTCGCCGTTCTCGTCGAAGTCGATCGGGCCGGTGACACCCTCGAAGTCGATGTCCTGGCCCTCCTGCAGGGCGCGGATGGCGTCCGCGAGCTGGAGGTAGTTGTACTTGTCCCCGGGCGGGGCGCTCACGTCGCGCAGCGCCTCCTGGATGTCGCCGCCGTCCGACGAGCCGGCTGCCGTCGCGGCCAGGAAGCACAGCATCACGGCGTCGAAGTTCTGGGCGTCGAACGTCCCGCGGGCGGGCCCGCCGGCCTCCTCGAAGAGCTGGTCGAACTGCTCGACCACCTCGCCGGTCTCCGGCGTTCCCGGCCGGGTGCCCTTGGCGCCTACGATCGCCTCGTCGGGCACGCCCTCCGGGACCTCGTCGGCCGCGAGGCCGTCGGCGGTGAACAGCGTGCTCGCATCGAACTCACCGGAGCGCGCGAGTGCGGCGCCCATGCGCGCGTACGTGTCGGGGAAGTCGATGATCACGTAGGCGTCGGGCTGACCGCTGACGATCTCACCCGCCTCGCTGTTGTAGCTCGGCTGCTGCGGGTCGAAGAGCACGGGACCGGTCGTCGAGCCGCCGCGCTCCTCCCACGCCTCCTTGAAGCGGGTGATGAAACCATCGCCGTACGCGTCGTTGCGGGCGGCGAGGCTGACCGTGAAGTCGGTGCCGCCCAGCTCCTCCTCGACGGTGTCGGCGAGCGCGACGCCCTGCAGGTTGTCCGACGGGGCGGTCCGGAACACGAAGCCGTCGTCCTCGAGCGTGGATATCTCGGCGCTCGTCGACGCCGGCGAGATCTGCGGCACCCGCTGGCGCGAGGCCACCGAGGTGCCGACGGGGATCGTGTTCGCGGAGGCCCACGCGCCCGTCAGGCACGATGCGCCGTTGGAGATCAGCCGGCGTGCCGCCTGCACCGCCGCCTGCGAGGCGGTCTCGGTGTCCGCGTGCTCGATCGACACCTGGATGTCGCTGCCGACCTCGCCGACCGCGGTGTCGATCTGCTCGACCGCGAGGTCGGCCGCCTTCCGGCCCGCCGGGCCGAACACGGACAGGTCGCCGGTCAGCGGCACGAGATCGCCGACCATGAGGTCGAAGGAGATCTCCGGCGCGGGCTGCGCGGCGCCGTCGCCGCCCTCGTCATCGTCCCCGCCGCACGCGACGAGCCCGCCGCCGAGCGCCATCGCCGCTCCGAGTACCACAAGCCATCGAAGTCTCACCGTGCACCTCCTGGTCGCGGCGACCGGTGTCGCGCCGCGACTGCGGGTGTCGCGGACGCCGGCCGCCTCCTTCGCCATGGGCGCTTCCCCCCGGCGCGGGCTTCGCGGCGCCGCCGTCACCCGGCTGACGCTGGAGCTGTCGTCCGTGCGCTGACGAGGCCCGCGCCGGCACCGAGGGCGACGGGCACGTCCCGTCCAGCGTCGCGGCGCCTGATCCTCATTAGGGTGCCGCGGCCCGAGTCCGCCCCGCGGCGCCCGGTCGCGGGGCGGCCTCTCCTGGCGTCCGAGCTCGCAGGGACGGGGTCGTCAGGCGCTCGGAGAGGGCACGACGGGGACGGGGCGGCGCGATTCCCGGACCGTGTCGTTCGAAACGCTGCCGCCGCCGCGATCAGGTACCTGGCATGCATCAGAGCCTCCTGGAATGGAAGATCGGACCCGGAGGCCGTAACCCGCGCGCCGGCGGCTGGCCGGGCCGTGTCAGCGGAGCGACGGCGCCGTGCCGGCGGGCGCGCCGGCGCTCGCTGCGTTCAACCGGCCGACGGCCGACGGTCGCGCG
>JBOGYU010000048.1:0-16434 GCA_050696935.1 Solirubrobacteraceae bacterium
CCTCGGGACTCGGCGCGCTGGCGAGCGCGGCCGCCGCCCGGGGCGCAGAGGTGATCGGCGTGGACCTGGCGGAGGGAATGCTCGAGGCGGCCCGGCGCCGGCACCCGGAGATCGAGTTCGTCCGCGCGGACGTCGAGGCGCTGCCCTTCGCCGACGGCGCGTTCGACGCCGTCGTGGCGGCGTTCGTCGTCAACCACCTGCCGGAGCCCGAGCGCGGCGCGGCCGAGATGGCGCGCGTCGTGCGGCCCGGCGGCCGCCTCGCGATCGCGATGTGGGGCCCGCCGGAGGACGTGGCGATCAACGGCCTCCCCGCGGCCGCCGCCGCGGCGGCCGGGCTCGACGGTCCGGGAGCGATCCCGCCCGGCCCGAGCTCCACGCGCTTCACCGACCCGGCGGAGCTGGCCGGCCTGCTCGAAGGCCTCTCGGAGGTCACGGTCAGCGACCACGACTTCACCCTGCGAGTCGAGAGCCTCGACGAGCTGTGGGACGGCCTCCTCGGCGGCACGGTCCGCACCGCGGCGCGCCTGGCCGCCGCCACGCCCGACGAGCGGGAGCGGGTCCGCGACGAGCTCGGCCGCCTTGCCGAGCGCCACCGCGGGCCGGCCGGCTACGACCTGCCGACGAGGATCCGGGTGGCCGCCGGCCGCCGGGCCTGACGACGGCGCACGACGAGATTTCGTCAGGCGAGCAGCGAGCGCCCGGTCATCTCCGGCGGCTGCTCGATCCCCATCAGCACCAGGATCGTCGGCGCCACGTCGGCGAGGATGCCGTCCCCGTTCAAAGAACCGGCGGTGGTGACCACGAACGGGACCGGGTTCAGGGAGTGCGCGGTGTTGGGCGAGCCGTCGTCCTCGAGCATGTGGTCGCAGTTGCCGTGGTCGGCGGTGATCACGCACGCCCCGCCGCTGCCGTGCACCGCGTCGACCACCCGGCCGAGGCACTCGTCGACGGTCTCCACCGCGGTCACGGCCGCCTCGATCACCCCCGTGTGGCCGACCATGTCCGGGTTCGCGAAGTTGATGATCGCGAACGCCGGCTCGTCGGACTCCCAGTGCGCCACGAACGCGTCGGTCGCCTCGCGCGCGCTCATCTCCGGCTTGTGGTCGTAGGTCGGGACGTCGCGCGGGGAGGGCACCAGCTCACGGACCTCGCCCTCGTACGGGTCCTCCTCGCCGCCGTTGAAGAAGTACGTCACGTGCGGGTACTTCTCGGTCTCCGCCACGTGCAGCTGGACCAGGCCCCGCTGGGAGAGCAGCCGCGCGAGCGTCATCGCCGGGCGCAGCGGCGGGAACAGGACGGGGTACGACCAGTCCTCGTCGTACTCGGTCATCGTGGTGTAGCGGTCGGCACCCAGCGCCGTGCTGATCTGGCGCATCCGGTCGGGCCGGAAGTTGAAGGCGATCACCGAGTCCCCCGGGCGGATGCGGGCATCCTCCCCCACGGTCGTCGGCATGATGAACTCGTCGGTCTCGTCGCGCTCGTACGCCGCCCGCACGGCGGCCTCGCCCGTGTCCGCGTGATGGTCGCCCTCGCCGTCCACGAGCAGCCGCACGGCGCGGGCCGTGCGGTCGAGACGACCGTCGCGGTCCATCGCGAAGTAGCGCCCGACGACCGAGCCCACGCGCCCGGCGCCCGCCTCGCGGAACCAGCCTTCGAGCTCCGCGAGGGATCCCGCGCCCGCGGTCGGCGACGTGTCGCGCCCGTCGGTGAACGCGTGCACGACGAGATCGTCGACTCCGCGCGCGGCGGCGATCTCCACCAGCGCGCGCAGGTGCCGGTCGGACGCGTGGACTCCGCCGCTCGAGACCAGGCCGATGAGATGAACGCGACCGGTGAGGGCTTCGTTGAGAGCGGGGCTCTCGATGAGCGACCCGTCGCGCACCGCCGCGTCGATGCGCGCGAGGTCCTGGGGGACCACGGCGCCGGCTCCCAGGTTCAGGTGCCCGACCTCGGAGTTGCCCATCTGCCCCTCCGGCAGCCCGACCGCCTCGCCCTTGGCCGTGAGCTGCGTGTGCGGGTGCGCGGACCACAGCCCGTCGAACACCGGCGTCGAGGCCAGCGAGATCGCGTTGCCCGGGCCGTCCGGCGCCAGGCCCCAGCCGTCGAGCACCACCAAGGCGACCCTCATCGTCGCGTGTTCGACGATCGTGGCGATGGCAGCGCGGCGTCCACGATCTGCGCGAACGACCCCGGCTCGAGGCTCGCGCCGCCCACCAGCGCGCCGTCCACGTCCGGCAGCGCCAGCAGCTCGGGCGCGTTGTCGGGCTTCAGCGAGCCGCCGTAGAGGATCCGCACCGCCTGCCCGGCCGCCTTGTCGCGGTCCTCCACCAGCGCGCGCACGAACGCGACCGCCTCCTGCGCCTGCTCCGGCGTGGCCACCCGCCCGGTCCCGATCGCCCAGATCGGCTCGTAGGCCACGACCACCTCGGGCAGCCGCTCCGCCGGCACCTTCTCGAGCCCCTCCTGCACCTGGTGGCGGAGCTTGCGCTCAGTGTCGCCGCGCTCGCGCTCCTCCTCGGTCTCCCCCACGCACAGGATCGGGGTGAGGCCGGCGTCGAGCGCCGCCACCACCTTGGCCTGCAGCGCGCGGTCGGTCTCCGCGTAGTGCTCGCGGCGCTCGGAGTGCCCGAGCACGACGCCGGCGACCTCGATCTCGCTCAGCATCGCGGGCGACACCTCGCCGGTGAAGGCGCCCGAGTCGGCCTCGTGCATCGTCTGGGCGAAGACCTGCACGCGCGAGCCGCGCGCGGAGTCGACCATCGCCTGGAGCGCCGTGAACGGCGGGCAGATCGCCACGTCGACGCCGTCGGCGGTCGCCACCCGCGGGAGCAGCGCGCCGATGAACGCCTCCGCCTCGGCGATCGTCTTGTGCATCTTCCAGTTGCCGGCGATGAACGGGATGCGACTCACGCGGGGCCGCACTCGCCGTCCAGGCTCGTCGGTTCGCGGCCCGCGGTGATTCATCCTGCGAGCGCCTCCACGCCGGGCAGCGCCTTGCCCTCCACCAGCTCCAGCGACGCCCCGCCGCCCGTGGAGAGGTGGTCGACGTGGTCGTCGAGCCCGAACTGCGCCAGCGCGGCGGCGGAGTCCCCTCCGCCCACGACCGTGGTGGCGGAGCTGGCCGCCACCGCCTCGGCGACGATCCGCGTGCCGACGGCGAACGGCTCGAGCTCGAACGCGCCCATCGGGCCGTTCCAGAAGACGGTGCCGGCGGCCGCGATCGCCGACGCGTAGCGGTCGGCGGTCCGGCCCCCGATGTCGAGCCCCATCCAGCCGTCGGGGACGTCAGGCCCGTCGATCTTCTTCAGCGCGGTGTCGGCCGAGAACTCCTGCCCGGCCACGAGGTCGACGGGCAGCCGCAGCTTGTCGGAGCCCATCACGCGGCGGGCCGGCTCCACCCCCTCCGCCTCGCACAGCGACGACCCCACGGAGTGCCCCTGCGCCTTGAAGAACGGGAAGCACATCGCGCCGCCGACCAGCACCTCGTCGGCGCGCTCCAGGAACGTCTCCAGCACGCCGATCTTGTCCGTCACCTTCGCCCCGCCGACCACCGCCACGAGCGGCCGCCGCGGCTGCTCGAGGATGCCGCGCAGGGTCGAGACCTCGCGCTCGAGCAGCCGCCCCGCCGCGCTCGGCAGCAGGTGCGCGACGGCCTCGGTGGAGGCGTGCGCGCGGTGGGCGGCGCCGAAGGCGTCGTTGACGTAGGCGTCCGCGAGCCCCGCGTACCGCCGCGCGAGATCGGGGTCGTTCTTCGTCTCGCCCGGCTCGTAGCGGACGTTCTCGAGCATCACCACGTCGCGGTCCGGCACGTCGTCCAGGCCGGCGAGGACGACGTCCTGCCCGAGCAGCTCGCTCAGCCGCTCGGCCGCGGGCCGCAGCGAGAGCTCCGGCTCGCGGTCCTTGGGCCGGCCGAGGTGCGCGGCCAGGACGAGGCGTGCGCCCCGCTCGCGAAGCTCGCGCAGCGTGGGCAGCGCCGCCCGGATCCGCGAGTCGTCGGTGATCCGGGTGGGTGGGGTTCCTGATAGTGGGACATTGAAGTCCACCCGGACGAGGACCCGCTTTCCCTCGACGTCGAGGTCCTCAAGCGTGCGCACGCACCAGCACCTTCTGCGCCAGCTCCACGCACCGGTTGGAGTAGCCCCACTCGTTGTCGTACCAGGCGACGACCTTGACCATCGTCCCCTCCATCACGGAGGTCAGCTCGGAGTCGAAGATCGACGAGTACGGGTTCTTGATGATGTCCGAGGACACGATCGGGTCCTCGGTGTACTGCAGGATGCCGGTCATCGGCCCGCTGTCGGCGCGCGAGCGGAACGCCTCGTTGATCTCCTCCGCGCTGGTCTCGCGCCGCACGACGGCCGTGAGGTCGACCACCGAGCCGGTCGGCACGGGCGCGCGCACGGCGAAGCCGTGCAGCTTGCCCTGCAGCTCCGGCACGACGAGTCCGATCGCCTTCGCCGCCCCGGTCGACGCGGGCACCAGGTTGATCGCCGCGGCGCGCGCCCGGCGCAGGTCCTTGTGCGGGGCGTCCTGGAGCCGCTGGTCGGCCGTGTAGGCGTGGATGGTGGTCATCAGGCCGCGCTCGATCCCGATCGACTCGTGCAGCACCTTGGCCACGGGCGCGAGGCAGTTGGTCGTGCACGAGGCGTTGGAGATGACGTGGTGGTTGTCGGCGTCGTAGGCGTCGTCGAAGTTGACGCCAAGCGCCACAGTCACGTCCGGCTCGGTGGCCGGCGCGGAGATGATCACCTTGCGCGCGCCCGCCTCCAGGTGCTTGGCGGCGGCGTCGCGCTTGGTGAACAGGCCCGTGGACTCGATCACGACCTCCACCCCGAGGTCGCTCCACGGGAGCTGGGCCGGGTCGCGCTCGGCGAGCACCTTGACCTCCCGGCCGTCGATGGCCAGCGCGCCGTCGCGCACCTCGACGGTGCCCGGGAAGGGCCCGAAGACCGAGTCGTACCTGAGCAGGTGCGCGAGCGTGCCCGCGTCCGTGATGTCGTTGACCGCCACGACCTCGATGTCGGCGTCCGACTCGTGGGCCGCGCGGAACACGTTCCGGCCGATGCGGCCGAAGCCGTTGATACCGACGCGTACGGCCATGGATCTTGTCCCCTTTCTTATGAAAGACGGGGAGGAACCCTACCCGTCGCGCCGCGCCGGCACCCGGTCGACGTCCCGGTGCTGGACCTCGACGAAGTACTCGTCGCGGTCGCGGAACGCGGCCGCGAGGTGCTCGGCGATCGCCACCGAGCGGTGCCGCCCGCCCGTGCACCCGATCGCCACGACGAGGTGCGCCTTCCCCTCGGAGACGTACTGCGGCAGCAGATACTCCAGCAGCGGCATCACGTGGTCGTAGAACTCCTCCAGCCGCCCGTCGCGCCCCACGTAGTCGACGATCCGCTGGTCGAATCCCGTCAGCGGCCGCAGCGCCGCCTCGTAGTGCGGGTTCGGGAGGAAGCGGACGTCGAGCGCGAGGTCGGCGTCGCGCGCCGGGCCGTGCTTGTGGCCGAACGACGTGAAGGTGACCGCGAGCCGACCGGGGGTGGCCGGCTCGAGCAGCTCGTCGACGACCTTGCGGCGCAGCCCGGCCGAGCTCAGGCCGGTCGTGTCTATGCACAGGTCGGCGCGCTCGCGCACCGGCGCCAGCAGCTCCTGCTCGCGCCGGATGCCGTCGACCACGCTGCCGTGCGGGGCGAGCGGATGCCGCCGGCGGGTCTCCTTGTAGCGGTTGAGCAGCGTCTGCTCGTCGGCCTCCAGGAACACCACGCGGTGGGTGACCCCGGCGGCCTCCAGCTCGTCGATCACGCCGGCGAGCGCCGACAGGTACTCGCCGCCGCGCGAGTCCGACACCACGGCGGCATGCTCGACCTTCGAGCCCTCGTGGCGGAACAGCTCCGACAGCGACCGGATCATCTCCGCGGGCAGGTTGTCGACGCAGAAGTAGCCCGCGTCCTCGAACACGTTCATCGCGGCCGACTTCCCCGCCCCGGAGAGGCCGGAGATGATCACGAGGTCCTCGATGTGGGAGGCCGGCCCGCGGCCGTTGGTGCTCACAGGGGAAGTGTCGCGCGTGGCCCGGCGGCTCATCGGTTCGTGCGGTTGAGGTGCGTGTACAGGGCGCGCGCGACCTTCGGCGGCACGCCGGGGACGCGCTGGAGCTCGTCGCGGGAGGCGCCGAGCACCGCGTCCGGCGAGCCGAAGTGCTTGAGCAGCGCGCGCTTGCGCGCCGGGCCGACGCCGGGCAGCTCGTCCATGATCGACTCGGTCATCGCCCGGTCGCGCCGGATCCGGTGGTGGGTGATCGCGAACCGGTGCGCCTCGTCGCGGACGCGCTGAAGGAGCTGGAGCTCCGGCGTGTCGTGCGGCAGCACGACGGGCGCGTTGCTGCCGGGCAGGAACACCTCCTCGATCCGCTTCGCGAGCGAGATCACCGCCACGCCGCGCTCCCGGAAGCCCTGGAGCGGCTCCAGCCCGGCCGCGAGCTGGCCCCTGCCGCCGTCGATCACGATCACGTTCGGGAGGGCGCCGAACGACGAGTCGCGCTCCGCGTCGTATGGCGAGCGGTCGTTCTGCTTCTCCCACTGCGCGTGGCGCCGCGCGAGGACCTCGCCCATGGCGCCGTAATCGTCGCCGGGATCGACCTCGCGGATGTTGAACCGCCGATAATCCGACTTCTTCGGGGCGCCGCCCTCGAACACGACCATCGAGGCGGTCGTGTGGGTGCCGCCGAGGTGCGAGATGTCGAAGCACTCGATCCGCACCGGCAGGACGTCGAGGCCCAGCGCCCGCTGGAGGCCGTCGAGCGCCTCCACCCGCTGCTGGCGGCGGCGCTCGGCCTTGAGCTTCTCCTGGTCGAGCGCCAGCCGCGCGTTGCGCTCCGCGAGGTCGAGGATCCGGCGCTTGCCGCCACGCTCGGCGGCTCGCATCTCCACCGGGCCGCCGCGGCGCTCGGCCAGGATCTCGCGCAGGATCTCCAGCTCGGAGCCCTCCTCCATCGCGCCCTGGACGACGAGCAGCGACGGGATCGAGAGCGCGCTCGCGTAGTACTGGAGGATGAACTCCTCGGCCACGATCGCGAGCGACTGCTCGCCCTGGTTGTCGAGGTAGAACGACTGGCGGTCCGAGAGCACGCCGTCGCGGACCTGGAACACCTGCGCGTTGGCCTCGGTCCCCTCGGCCGCGACCGCCACCGCGTCGTAGCTGCCGGCCCCCTCGTTGGCGACCCGCTGGCGCTCCAGCAGGGCGCGCACCGCCTGGAGCCGGTTGCGCTCCAGCGCCGCCGCCTCGTAGTCCTGCTGGCCGGAGTGCCAGTGCATGCGCCGCTCGAGGTCGCGCTCGATCTGCTTGAAGCGGCCGGACAGGAACGCCATCACGCCGTCGATCCCGCGCCGGTACTCCTCCTTGGAGACGTAGCCCACGCAGGGCGCCCCGCAGCGCTTGATGTAGTAGTCCAGGCACGGGGAGCCGGAGTGCCGGCCGGGCTCCGGCCCCTCGCAGGAGCGCAGCTGGAAGATCTTGCCGATCAGGTCGAGCGTGCCGCGCACCCGCTTGGCGCTCGAGTACGGGCCGAAGTAGGCCCGCTCGCGCTTGTGGCGCTCGCGCGTGAAGTACACGCGCGGGAAGTCCTCGTCGAGGCTGATCGCGATGTACGGGTACGACTTGTCGTCCCGCAGGCGGATGTTGAAGCGCGGCTTGTACTGCTTGATGAAGGTCTGCTCGGTGAGCAGCGCCTCGGCCTCGGTGGCGACGACGAGCGCCTCGACGTTGTCGACCTCCTCCGTCACCGCCCGCGTGCCGTAGAGCGCCGGGTTGGAGAAGTGGCTGGCGACGCGCTTGCGCAGCGACTTGGCCTTGCCGACGTAGATGACCCGCCCGCGGGCGTCGCGGAACAGGTAGACGCCGGGCTGGTCCGGGAGGCTCCTGCGCTGCTCCGCGAGCCTGCTCGCTCGGTCCTGTAGGGCGGCTTCGGCGTCGATCGCCATGTGGGCTCATCTGAGGGTAGTCGAGGGCCCGGCCCGATCTTTATGTTCTCTTTACGCAACACCGGGGGGTGCGCCGGTATGGGGTGGGCATGACGTTTCGTCTGATGCTCCCCATCACCCTGCTCGCCGCCCTGCTCGTGGCGCCCGCTGCGGAGGCCAAGTACCGCGTCGGCGTCGGCGAGCAGAACCCGGCGATGTTCGACAGCGATCGCTGGCAGTCACTGAACCTCAAGCGGGTGCGCTACATCGTGCCCTGGGACTGGAACAAGCAGGACTTCACGCGCTTCGAGGTCGCGGCGTTCATGAACCGCGCCCGGTCCGAGCGGCAGGACGTGCTCGTCACGTTCACCGCCAGCCGCGGCTGCTGGAACGGCCGCCGCTACTCGCGCAAGAAGTCGTGCCGCGCCCCGAGCAAGAAGGCCTACCGCCGGGCGTTCCGCGAGTTCGACCGCACGTATCCGTGGGTGCGGACCTACTCCGCCTGGAACGAGGTCAACCACGTGTCGCAGCCGACGTTCAAGAAGCCGCGCCTGGCCGTCCGCTACTACGACGTGCTCCGCAAGGACCGCAAGAAGCGGCGGTTCAAGGTCATGGCCGCCGACGTGCTCGACACGTCGAACATGCGGCGCTACCTGCGCAAGTTCATGCGCAAGGCCAAGGGCAAGCCGCGCCTGTGGGGCCTGCACAACTACCAGGACGTCAACCGCAGGACGTCGCAGGACACGCGCCGGATGCTCGACACCGTGCCGGGCGAGGTGTGGCTGACGGAGACCGGCGGGATCGTCAAGTTCCTGCCGAGCTTCAAGCGCTCGCCGAAGCGCGCCAACAAGCGCACGAAGTGGATGTTCAAGCTGGCGAACCGGTACGACACGCGGCGTTCCGGGATGCGCTCGAAGATCACGCGCCTGTTCGTCTACAAGTGGTACGGCGAGAAGAAGTCGGCGCGGTTCGACGCAGGGCTGGTCAGCCGCAAGGGCAGCCCGAGGAAGGCGTACCGCACCTTCCGCAAGCACGCGCGCCGGCACCGCTGAACAGGGCGCCCCGGGGGAGCGCGGGCATCGAGCCGGTAGGTTTGCCGGCTCGATGTCCCGCGTGAACCTGTACTCCGACACGCAGACCCGCCCCACGGCGGCCATGCGCCGCGCGATGGCCGACGCCGACGTGGGCGACGAGCAGACGTTCGCCGACCCGACCGTGAACGCCCTGTGCTCGCGGGTGGCCGAGCTGCTCGGGTTCGAGGCCGCCGTGTTCCTGCCCAGCGGCACGATGTGCAACGCGATCGGCTTCCGGCTGCACGTGCGGCCCGGGGGCGACGAGGTGATCCTGCACCGCACAGCGCACCCGCTGCTGTTCGAGGCCGGCGGGCCGGCGGCGATCTCGGGCGCGGTGACGCATCCGATCGACGGCGAGCGCGGGATGTTCTCCGGCGATGCAGTACGGGCCGCGCTGCGGCCGGCGGGCGATCGCTACGCGCCACGCTCGCGGCTGGTGTCGGTGGAGCAGACGACCAACGTCGCCGGCGGGCGGGTGTGGCCGCTGGAGCAGATCCGGGCGGTGCTCGCGGTCGCGCGCGACGCGGGGCTGCGGGCGCACCTGGACGGCGCGCGGCTGATGAACGCGGTCGTGGCCTCGGGAGTGCCCGCGTCGGAGTTCGCGCGCGGGTTCGACACGGCGTGGATCGACTTCACGAAGGGCCTCGGGGCACCGGTGGGAGCCGTGCTGGCCGCATCGCGCGCGCTGATCGACGAGGCCTGGCGGTACAAGCAGATGTGGGGCGGCGCGATGCGCCAGGCGGGGATCGTGGCGGCGGGGGCGCTGTACGCGCTCGACCACCACGTGGAGCGGCTGGCGGAGGATCATGAGAACGCGCGGCTGCTCGCGTCCGGGCTCGCCGAGCTGGGCCTGGATGTCGCCCCGGTCGAGACGAACATCGTCGTCTTCCGGGTGCCGGACGCCGTCGGGCTGTGCGCGGCGCTCGAACGGGCGGATGTGCTGATGGGCCCGCTGGATGCGGGGACGGTGCGAGCGGTCACGCACCTCGACGTCGATCGCGCGGGCGTCGAGCGGGCGCTCGCCGCGGTGCGCGCCGCGGTCTGATTCTCGACCGGCGGTCGACGCCCCGGCGCGATCCTGGGACCATCGGTCGGCACCGCGGAGGCGCCCCGGCAGGGAGTCTGGGCGGCCCGCCAACCGAACGATCCTTGGGAGGATGCCCGTGGCCCCGACCGTGCCACCCACGGACGCCGAGCTCAACGCGCTCATCGACGCCAGGCTGCGGCTGATCGGCGTCGACCTCGGCCAGCTGCCCGTCTCCGACCCGTCGGCTCCGGCCGACCAGACGCGCGTGCTGAGCTCGCTCCGCAACTTCCTGCGCTCGACGCCGCCGGCGATCTCCGCCTACAGCCCGAGTGTCCAGGACCACCCGCCGGTCGTCTATCCCGCGCCGTTCAGCGCGTGGACCGAGGAGGACCGGCGATGAGCGCCGACGCACCGCTCGACCGGCAGCTCGACCGGCGGGCGTTCCTCGCGCGGATGGCCGCGGTGGGCGCCGTGACGGCGGGCGCCGGGGTCGCCGAGGCCGAGGCGCGGCCGCGGCGGGCCTTCACCGCGCGGGTACCCGACGTCGACGACCTCACCGAGCTGACGCTCGCCGAGACCGCGAGCGCGATCCGGCGGCGGACCATCTCCTCCGAGGAGGCCGTGCGGGCGCACCTCGAGCGGATCGAGCGGTTCGACGGGACGTACATGGCGTTCAACACCGTGCTCGCGGAGGCGGCGCTCGAGCGCGCGAGGCGGCTCGACGGCCGGCGGCCCAGCGGGCTGCTGCACGGCGTGCCGATCGTCGTGAAGGACAACTACTGGACAGCGGGCGTGGAGACGACCGCCAACTCGTACATCTTCGAGGGCTTCGTGCCGGACGAGGACGCGACCTGCGTCGAGCGGCTCCTGGGCGAGGGCGCGGTGATGCTGGGCAAGACGCAGATGGGTCCGCTGGCGACCACGCGCGCCACCACGCCCGACGGGCTCGTGACCACCGTGAACGCCTGGACGCCGAACACCCCGTCCTACAACCCGGGCGGCTCGTCCTCCGGCTCGGCGACCGCCGTCGCCGGGCGGATGGCGTGCTCGAGCATCGGCACGCAGACCGGCGGCTCGATCACGAGCCCCTCGAACCAGCAGGGGCTGACCGGGCTCAAGCCGACGATGGGCCGCACGTCGATCTACGGCGTCATCCCGTTGACCTACTCGCGCGACCACGCCGGGCCGCTCGCCCGCGATGCGCTCGACGCCGCGATCATGACCACCGCGATGGCCGGGCCCGACCCGCGCGACCCGCGCACGCTCGGCCTGCCGCCGGTCGGCGACCTCATCCGCGCCGCCGAGCCGGGCGGCCGCCGTGGACGGCCCGCCGTGCGCTGGCAGACGACGCTCGGCGTGCCGCCGGGATACGCGAGCGGGACGTCCGCGACGGCGCTGGCCCGCCAGGCGATGCTCGGCGTCTTCGAGAATCTGGGGGTGCGCATCCGCGAGGTCCCGCTGCCGGAGGAGTGGAGCCTGCTGACGGGCGGGACGTTCAACAACGTCCGGCTGCCGGAGCGCACGGAGCCGTTCCTGCCGTACCTGAAGCAGGACCTGAAGCTGTTCGGCGTCTCGCTCAACACCTGGATGCAGGGCCTGTTCCTGTCCGGGGACGAGTGGTTGAAGGGCCAGCGCGCGAAGCACGTGCTGCTGGGCCGCGTGCTCGACGATGTCTTCGGACAGTGCGACGCGGTCATCCAGACCGGGCCGGTGCCGTTCGACATCATCGGGCTGCCGGAGATCGCGTTCCCGATCGGGTTCCAGCAAAACGCGGCGAGCGGCCGCGACGTCCCGATCGGCGCCATCATCGGCGGCCAGCCGTACGCCGAGGACCGCCTGCTCGCGCTGGTGGGCGCCTACCAGGCGGCCACGGACTGGCACCGGCGCCGGCCCACCGACCCTGCGGCCGTCGTCGCCGCGCGCGCCGAGCGGCCGCGCCTGACGGCGGAGGACGTCGAGCGCCTCACGCAATGAGCGCGGCACGCGCCGCAGCCGGTCCCGGCTGCGGCGCAAGCCGCCGGATCAGGTCCGCGTGCCGACCGCGAGCAGGTACTCCATCTGGAACTGCGCGCGGTCGGGCGTGCCGCGGTCCCAGTCGTCGAAGAACCGGTCCAGCGCCCCGTCGAACTCCGCCTCGCGGTCGTTGCGGACCGCGTGCGCTCGGACGGCGATGGTCGGGCCGTACCACCCCTTGAAGTGCTCGCCGAAGTCGCGCGGGCGGGTGAAGGCCGAGACGTCGAGCAGCTGGCGCTCCGTCGTGTGCAGCGCCACGCGGTCGCCGAGCAGCCCGCGCAGGTGCTCCTCGCTGCCCCACAGCGGGGGCGGCTGGGCGCCGGGCGGGGGCGGCGGGGCGAACGGTCCCATCGTCCGGAACATGGCGCCGATCTGGCCCTCGGGGGTCCAGCTCAGCAGGCCGATCGTGCCGCCGGGACGGCACACGCGGACGAGCTCGTCGGCGGCGTCCTTGTGGTGGGGCGCGAACATCGCGCCGATCGCCGAGATGACGACGTCGAACGACTCGTCCTCGAACGGGAGGGCCTCGGCGTCGGCCTCGACCCACTCGAGCTCGAGCCCTGCGGCCTCGGCGCGGCGGCGGCCGGCCTCGAGCAGCTCGGGCGTCAGGTCGCTGGCCGTGACGCTGGCGCCGCGCTGCGCGGCGGGGATCGAGGCGTTGCCGGTGCCGGCGGCGACGTCGAGGACGCGCGTGCCGGGGCCGATCCCGCACGCCTCGACCAGCCGGGGGCCCAGCGGCGTGAGCCACGTCTCGACCATCTTCGGGTAGTTCCCGGAGGCCCACATCGCGCGATGGCGCGCCTTGAGCTCGGGGTTCGCTGTGGCGGCGGGCAATGCTGCTCCTTGGGATCGTTGGCGGTTGCGCGAACTCAACCGGGGCCCCGTGTGACGGCGCGTGTGATCACAGGGCGGCCGCCAGCTCGGCGTGCAGGGCCGGGTTGTCGATCGTAACCGCCACGGACGATGCGCCAGGATGCATTCGATGCGAAAGGTGATCTACTCGATGGGGGTGTCGCTCGACGGCTTCATCGCCGGGCCGGGCGGAGACATCGGCCTGCTGGTCCCCGACGAGGAGCTGCACCGCTTCCACAACCAGCAGGCGCGCGAGACGGGGGTCCACCTGTACGGGCGGCGGCTCCACGAGGTCATGTCCTTCTGGGAGACCTACGCCGAGGAGAACCCGGCGGCGCCGGAGCACGAGCTCGAGTTCGCCCGCATCTGGAAGGAGACGCCGAAGGTCGTGTTCTCGAGCACGCTGGAGCGCGTCGAGGGGAACGCCCGGCTCGCTCGGGAGGACGTCGAGGGGGAGGTCCGGCGGCTGAAGGAGCAGCCCGGCGAGGACATGGCCGTCGGCGGCGCCGGCCTGGCCTCCACGTTCATCCGCCTGGGCCTGATCGACGAGTACAGGCCGGTCGTGCATCCGGTGGTCCTGGGCGGGGGCACGCCCTACCTTCCGCCGCTGGACGAGCGCTTGGAGCTGGAGCTCATGGAATCGCGCACGTTCGGCATGGGGGCCGTCTACCTGCGCTACCGGGCCTGAGACCGGGGATTCAAGGCACACTCCCTCGGTGGACAACCTACGGATCGCCGACCGCCTGGAGGCGTTCGCGTCGCTGCTCGAGCTCGCGGAGGCGAACCCCTACACGCCCCGCGCCTACCGCCGCGCCGCCGAGACGATCCGCGCAGCGCCGGTCCCCGTCGCCGAGCTCGTGCGGGCCGGCCGGGTGCGCCAGCTGCGGGGGATCGGGCCGGGGATCGAAGCACGGCTGCGCGAGCTCGTACGGACGGGCGAGATCGCCGAGCTGGCCGAGCTCGAGCGCGAGCTGGCGCCGGATCTCGTCGGCCTCGGCCGCTACCTCGGGCTCGGGGCGAGGCGGTCGGTCGAGCTCGCGCGGGCGCTCGGCGTCCGCACCGCGGACGAGCTTCGCGAGGCGGCGGCGGCCGGCCGGCTGCAGACGGCGCCGGGAGTCGGGCCGAAGACCGAGGCGCGCCTGCTCGAGGCGCTCGCCCGCGAGGCGGTGCCGCGACCGCGGCGCGGGATCCTCCTCAATGCCGCCTGGGAGCTCGTGGGAGGCGTCGCGGCCGCTCTCGACGGCACGGTGGCCGGCGACGTGCGGCGCTGGCGCGACTCCTGCGAGCAGCTGGCGGTGGTCTGCTCGGCGCCGGACCCGTCCTCCCTGCTGGTGCGCTTCGCCGAGCTGCCCCAGATCGTCGCCGTGGTCGAGCAGGGCGAGCGGCGCGCGGTGGGGGTCACGGTCGAGGGCGTGCCGGTCGAGCTCGTCGCCGCCGAGCCCGAGCGGCTCGGGACCGCCCTCGTCCGCGCGACGGGGTCGCCCGCGTACGTCGCGGCGCTCGAGCCGCTGCCGGACGCGCCCGACGAGGCCGCGCTCTACCGCGCACTCGGCCTCCCGTGGTGTCCGCCGGAGCTGCGCGAGCAGCCGTTCCGCGGCGAGCCGCCGGTCCTGGTCGAGCCGGACGACATCCGCGGCGACCTGCACTGCCACACGACGTGGTCGGACGGAAGGGCGAGCGTCGAGGAGATGGGCCGCGCCGCCCGCGAGCGCGGCTACGAGTACCTCGCGATCTGCGACCACACGCCGGCGGTGGGCGCCGTCCGCGGGCTCACCGCCGGCGAGGTCCGCCGTCAGGCTGAGGAGATCGCGGCCGCGAACGAGGTGCTGGCGCCTTTCCGCGTCCTGCGCGGGATCGAGTGCGACATCCTCGCCGACGGGCGGCTCGACCTTCCCGACGACGTCCTCGCCGAGCTCGACTGGGTGCAGGCGAGCGTGCACGGCGGGCAGCGGATGCCGCGGCGGGAGATGACCAAGCGCGTCGAGGAGGCGCTGCGCAACCCGTACGTGCGCTGCCTCAGCCATCCGAAGGGCCGGATGATCAACCGCCGCCCGGAGAACGCCCTCGACATGGAGCGCGTGTTCGAGGTCGCGCTCGAGGAGGGCGTCGCACTCGAGGTGAACGGCCTCCCGGACCGGCTCGACCTCCGCGGCGAGCACGTCCGCGACGCGCTCCGTTCGGGCGTCCGGATCGTCTGCTCTACCGACGCGCACTCGGTGCGCGGGCTCGGGAACATGGCGCTCTCGGTCCGGACGGCGCGCCGCGGCTGGGCGACGCCCGCGGACGTCGTCAACACCCGGCCGCTACGGTCGATCCTGGACGGCCGCTGACGCGACGCGCCCGTGCTTGCGGAGCGTGGTCAATGCGCGCAGCGTCACGGCCCCGCGCCACTCCACGGTCTGGCCCGGTGACCAGGCGAGCCACTCGAACGTCCAGCCGCCGTCGTCCTGCTGGCCCTGCTCGAGCAGGTCGAGGTCGGCCTCGATCTGGTCGCCGGTGAAGAGGGCGCGGCTGCGCCCGTCCGGGCGCTCCGACAGCATCAGCGGCGTGAGCCGCTCGTTCTCGCCGCCGCCGCGGACGGCCATCGATCCGTCCGCCCCCAGCTTCGGGTGCAGGCGCTCGATGGCCGCTTCGGCGCGCGGGGGATCGGGCACCGCGTCGAGGAAGTCGAGCGCGAACTTCACCGCGTAGGCGCTGAGCTCCTCCGGGCGCTCGAACGCGGCCCAGCACCAGTCGGTCCCTCGCCGGAGCCATGGCTCATCCGAGCCGGCTTCCCACAGCGCGGCCGCGATGGCGAACGTGAGGAACGAGCCGCCGGGCGAGGGCGTCATCCAGGGCGCGTGCGGATGGGCCGCGGCGGTGGGCAGCACGAACGGCACCCCGCCGTCCGGCTCGGCGATCGTGGCGACCCACGCGGCGGCGCCGGCCACCATCGGGTCGTCGAGCGCCCCGACGCCGGCGAGCACCTCCAGCGCGTGGAGGGTCGAGGCCGGCTCGCTCTCGGGGGCGCGGATGTCGGGCTCCAGCGCGTGGCCGAAACCGCCGTCGGGGTTGCGGTAGGCGCGGAGTGCGTCGAGGACGGGTGCGACGGGTGCCCCGTGCAGGAGGAAGGCCAGCCGGTGGCGGTCGAGCAGGCGGGCGTTGGCGTGGAGGAACCGCTCGGCGGCAGCGATGTCGATCGGCATGGTCGCCAAGCTACGCCGCGGTGAGCACGGCGTCTTCCAGGAATCGGACAGGCGTGGTGCCGGTCAGGCGACGCACCTCGTCGCTCATGTGCGCCTGGCTCGCGTACCCGGCCTCGAACGCGCGGGACGCGAGCGACTCGTCAGTCAGCGCGACGAGACGTCGCAGGCGAGCGACCCGGGCGAGCACCTTGGGCCCGTAGCCCACGGCCGTCAGCATCCGCCGATGGAGCTGGCGCTCGCTGACGCCGAGCTCGGCCGCGACGTTCGCGACCCGCGCCGTGTGGACGGCGAGGCCGCGCGCTGCGGCGCGCGCCAGTGGGTCG
>JBOGYU010000049.1:0-16191 GCA_050696935.1 Solirubrobacteraceae bacterium
GGACGAGCCCCCGGGCGGCGACGCCGCGCACGCGGCGCCCGCGTCGTCCGCCGACCCCGCCCACTCGTTCTCGCGCGCCGCCGGGGAGGCGGCCGCGGCGCTTGCGACGATGGGCGCGCGCGACCGCATGGTGGTGTTCGTGGGCAAGCTGATCGCGTCGAAGGGCGCGGAGCTGCTGCTCGCGGCGTGGCCGCTCGTGCTCGCGCGGGAGCCGCGGGCGCGGCTCGTGATGGTCGGGTTCGGGGCGTTCCGTGCGGCGCTCGAGCGCCTCGTACAGGACCTGGACCGCGGTGACCTCGGCGCGGCGCGGGCGCTGCGCGCCGAGGACGGGCGCGAGCTGCCGGAGCTGGCGGCGTTCCTCGAGTCCGTGGACGACGACTACCGGGCGGCCGCGCGCGGGATGGCCGGCCGGATCGCGTGGACCGGGCGGCTCGACCACGACGAGCTGGCCGACCTGCTGCCCGCAGCGGAGGCGATGGCCGTCACCAGCACCTTCCCGGAGGCGTTCGGGATGGTCGCGGCCGAGGCGGCGGCGTGCGGGGCGCTGCCCGTCGTGGCCGCGCACTCCGGCCTGGCGGAGGTCGCCCGCACCCTCGCGGCCGCCGTCCCGGAGGCCGCCCGCCCGCTGCTCACCTTCGAGGTGGGCCCGGGATCGGTGCGCGAGCTGGCCGGCGACCTGACCGGCTGGCTGGCCGCCCCGGACGACCTGCGCGCCGCCACGCGCGAGGCCATCGTCGCGGCCACCCGGGAGGCCTACTCGTGGGACGGCGTCGCCCGCGGCGTGATCGCCGCCGCCCTCGGCCGGCTCGACGATCTGCCCAGGCCACCGGATAGCATTGCGCGCCCATGAGGAGGGCGCTCGCAACGGCGGGACTGATGGTCGCGGCCGCGGGGCTCGGCGGCTGCGGGCTGATCGACTCCGGCACCAACCTGGTCAACGGCAAGGAGCAGTTCGTCGCCAAGTGCGGCGCCTGCCACGTCCTCAACCGCGCCGGCACCACCGGGGTGGCCGGCCCGAGCCTCGACGCCGCGTTCCAGCGGGCGCGCCGGGACGGCTTCGGCGAGAGCACGTTCGAGGGCATCGTCCGTGCGCAGATCGACTCGCCCGCGATCAACCCGTCGCGCGACCCGGCGACCGGCGACACGCTGGCGCCGATGCCGGCCGACATCGTCACGGGCGACGACGCCGACGACGTCGCGGCCTACGTCGCCTCCGCGGTGGCCCGGCCGGGCGAGGACACTGGGCAGCTCGCGCAGGTCGGCGCCGCCCAGGCCGAGGGCACGGCGGAGGCCGAGAACGGCACCCTCGAGATCCCCGCCGACCCCAACGGCTCGCTCTCCTACGTGTTCTCCGACGCTACGGCGCCGGCCGGCCCGCTGACGATCACCTCGCCGAACGAGGCGTCCGTCGACCACAACATCGCCCTGGAGGGCGGCGGGGTCGACGAGATCGGACCGATAGTGTCGGACGGCGGCGTGTCGGAGATCGAGGTCGACCTCCAAGCCGGCGAGTACACGTTCTACTGCTCCGTCCCGGGTCACCGCGAGGGCGGCATGGAGGGCACGCTCACCGTCGAGTGAGCCTCCTCGCGGTCGGCGTCCTGCCCGGCCCGCAGGAAGAAGAAGCACAGCGCGAAGACCATGATCAGCAGGTCGACGATCACCATCAGCGCGCCCGCGACCTGCTGGTCGGCGACCGCCTCGAGCCCGTAACCGCGCTCGCCGGCGCCGTAGACGCCCGTGTAGATCGGCACGCGGATGAGCACGAAGCTCATGCCCAGGAACATCCCCACACGTACAGCGCCTCGGCGGCCGCCACGAGGACGAGCGCGCCCGGGTCCAGCACGATCTCCATACAACGATGCTAAGGCGCTCGCACGAGCTCGCGAGTGCGAGTAAGCCAGATGATGCTAAGGCGCTCGCACGAGCTCGCGAGTCCGAGTAAGCCGCACTCGTTCATAGCGCGCGCACGACCAGCGCGACCGCGATCACGGCCAGCGCCACCGCCAGGACGTACAGCAACATCCGGAACGCCTCGCGCTCGGAGCGCAGCGGGTTGATCACAGGACGTAGACCGTCGTGAAGACGATCACCCACATCACGTCGACGAAGTGCCAGTAGATGCCCGGCACCTCCATGCCGTAGTGGTGCGTGGGGCTGTAGTGCCCGCGGAAGGCGCGCAGCGTGACCATCGCCAGCAGCACCAGGCCGATGAACACGTGCGCCCCGTGCAGGCCCGTGAGGCTGTAGAAGATCGTGCCCTGCGCGTGGTCCTGCGGCGAGAAGCCGACGTGCACGTACTCGTTGATCTGAACGAATAGGAAGGTCGCGCCGAGCAGGAACGTCGTGAGCATGCCGGCCTGCAGGCCGAGCCGGTTGCCGGCCTTGATCGACTCCAGCGCCCAGTGGATGGTCAGCGACGACGACACGAGGATGCACGTGTTGACGAAGGCGATCGCCACCGGCAGGTGCGTCCCCTCCGCCGGCCAGTCCGCGCCTCCCACCACCCGGATGAAGAAGTAGGCCGTGAAGAAGGCCCCGAAGATCATCACCTCGGAGATGATGAAAAGGAGCATCCCGAGCGTCGGCGCGTGCACGCGGGACGACTGGTGCGCCTCGGGCGGCCCGTGATGGTGGTCGTGCTCGATCGCCGCGGCTTCCACTACGCCCCCGCTCCCGCCGTCGTGGCCTCGATGTGCTCCACCGGCTTGTTGGTGGCCGACTGCACGCGCTCGACCAGCTTGTCGGCCATCCAGCGCGAGCTGCCCTCCGGCAGCGTCGATATCACGATCTCGGAGATGTGGAAGAACTGGACGGCGTTCATGGTCGCCGTGTACGGGTCCGGGTCGCCCACCATGCCGGCGGCGACGATCCCCTGCTCGCGCAGCGACCGCACGAGCGCGCGCTGGCGCTCGCGCGCCTCGGCGACGGCGTGGCCCTCGCGGTGCTCCTGCGGGACCACGACGATGAACCGCCGCGGGCCCTCGCCGGCCAGCTCCTTCAGCCGCTCGGTGAGCTCCGGCGCCGTGGCCGTGAGGTTGGCCACGACGAGCGTGACGTCGAACGGCAGGCCCTCGCCGG
Organism: Solirubrobacteraceae bacterium; assembly: GCA_050696935.1. Taxonomy (GTDB): domain Bacteria; phylum Actinomycetota; class Thermoleophilia; order Solirubrobacterales; family Solirubrobacteraceae; genus DASSUW01. Next base: position 3,082 of record JBOGYU010000049.1, read on the forward strand.
CGATGTCGACCTCGACGTGCTCGACCGGCAGGCCCGTCCCCTCGCGCAGGCGCTCGGGGAGGTCGCGCCGCAGCCAGCCGGATGTCGCGGCCGGCAGGGTGGAGACGATGATCTCGTCGATCCCGTGCTCGGCGACGGCGTCGATCGCGGCGTTGTAGGGGTCCTCGTCGCCGACCTCGCCGGTCCCCTGGATGCCCTCCTCGCGCATGAACGCCAGCGCGAGGTCCACGCGCACCTGCGCGCCGTCCCGCACCGCCTCGTCGTAGATGACGTTCCCGTGCTTGGGCCGCGTGCGCGGGACCACGACGTGGAAGCGGGTGTCGTCGGCGCGGCGGGCCAGCACCGTGTCGAGCAGCTTCTGCCCGCCGATGGTCTCGTTCGCGAGCACGAGGATCTTCGTCATCCGCGGCCTCCCGCCGGCTGCCTCGGCTTGGCCTCCTCGGCCGGCTGGAAGATGCCGTGCACGGCGCCGGGCACGCCGTACTCATAGGGGCCGCCCACCACGGTCGGCACCCGGTCGAAGTTGAACACCGGCGGCGGGGAGGAGACCTGCCACTCGAGCGTGAGCGCCCGCCACGGGTTGGCCGCCGCCCGCGGGCCGCCGCGCCACGACGCGACGATGTTGTAGAGGAACACCAGCGTGGAGAGGCCGACGATGAACGAGCTCAGGCTGATGAAGAGGTTCCAGCCCGCGAACTCCTCTGCGTAGTCGGCGACCCGCCGCGGCATCCCCTGCACGCCGACCAGGTGCATGGGGCCGAAGGTGAGGTTGAAGCCGACGAAGGTCAGCCAGAAGTGCAGCTTGCCCAGCCCCTCGCTGTACATCCGGCCCGTCATCTTCGGGAACCAGTAGTAGACGCCGGCGAAGATCGTGAACAGCGACCCGCCGAACAGCACGTAGTGGATGTGGGCGACGATGAAGTAGGTGTCGCTGACGTGGATCGTGAGCGGGATCATCGCCAGCATCACCCCGGAGATCCCGCCGAGGGTGAACATCGTCAGGAACCCGAGCGCGAACAGCATCGGGGTGTCCAGGTGCAGCACGCCGCGCCACAGCGTCGCCAGCCAGGAGAAGATCTTGATCCCCGTGGGCACCGCGATGATCGCGGTGGTGACCATCATCGGGATCCGGATCCAGTCCTGCATGCCGGACACGAACATGTGGTGCGCCCACACCGTGAAGCCGAGCATCACGATGGCCAGCAGCGAGAACGCCATCATCCGGTAGCCGAAGATCGGCTTGCGGGACTTCACCGAGATGACCTCGGAGATGATCCCGAAGCCCGGCAGCATCATGATGTAGACCGCCGGGTGCGAGTAGAACCAGAAGACGTGCTGGTACATCAGCACGTCCCCCGAGCTCGCGGCGCGGAAGAAGTTGAAGCCGAGCGCGTAGTCCAGCAGCACGAAGAACTGCGACGCCGCGATGAACGGCGTGGCGATCACCACCAGCAGCGAAGTGGAGAAGTTCGCCCACACCAGCAGCGGCATGCGCCAGAACGACATGCCGGGCGCGCGCATGGTGACGATCGTCACCAGGAAGTTCAGCGCCGTGGCGATCGACGAGGCGCCCGCGAACTGCACCCCGATCGTGAAGAACATCTGCCCGATCGGCACGTCGGTGGACAGCGGGGCGTACGCCGTCCAGCCCGTGGCGAACGAGCCGCCGGGGGCGAAGAACGACGCCATCATCATGATGCCGCCGATCGGCAGCATCCAGTACGACAGCGCGTTCAGGCGCGGGAACGCCATGTCCGGCGCCCCGATCATCAGCGGCAGCACGTAGTTCGCCAGCCCGGCGAAGACCGGGATGATGAACAGGAAGATCATCAGCGACGCGTGGACGCTGAACAGCCCGTTGTACGCGTTCGCGTCCACGAACTGCATGCCGGGCGCCGCCAGCTCGGCGCGCACGAGCATCGCCAGCAGGCCGCCGACCAGCATGAAGAAGAACGACGTGACGACGTACTGGATTCCGATCACCTTGTGATCGGTGTTGACCCGGAAGTAGTCCCGCCAGGAGAAGGCGCCGTGGCCGGAGTGGTCCTCGGGCCGGGTGGGCCGGCCGGCAGCCCAGTAGAACCAGTAGTCGAAAGCGCCGATGCCGACGAGGAAGAACAGCGGCGCGGCGATCATCGAGACGAGCAGGATCGCGTTCTGCGCGTTGCCCGTCAGCCCGCCGTCGAAGCTCGTGAAGCCGTAGGCGGCGCGGATGACGAGTACCAGGGCAGCCGAGAACAGCACGCCGATCGCGAAGAACAGCCCGCCCCGCGTGAGCCCCGGGGCCCTCATCCTCGCCATCAGCCGCTCACCTCCGTCAGGTACTCCACCAGCGCGTCAACCTGCTCGTCCGACAGGGTCTCCCCGAAGTTTGGCATCAGCCCGGGGCTGAAGCCCTCGGCGATCTCCGCCTCCGGATCGGTGATCGCCGTGCGGATCTGCTCCTCGTCCAGGTCCGCGAGCGCGTCGTCGAGGTTCGGGCCGGTCGTGCCGGTGGTGCCCGCGGCGGAGAGCGTGTGGCAGGTGCCGCAGGCGGCCGGCTGGGCGGCCGTCGTGAAGAGCTCCTCGCCGTCGGTGCTCTGCGCCTGCTCCTCGCCGCCCCCGTCGGCGGCGCCCTCGCGCAGCTCGGCGAGGCGGCTCTCGAACTCCTGCTGCGGGACCACGACCGCGGTCTGGCGCATCGTCGAGTGCCCGAGCCCGCACAGCTCGGCGCATATCACCGGGTACTCGCCCTCGCGGTTGGGCGTCACGCGCAGCCGGGTGTCGATCCCCGGCACCGCGTCGATCTTCATCCGGAACGCGGGCACGAAGAAGTCGTGGATCACGTCCTTGGACTGGACCGTGAAGTTCACGGGCCGGTTCACCGGCAGGATGAGCTCCCGCGAGGCGATCTCCTCCCCGCCCTCCTGGGGGTAGTAGAAGGTCCACGTGAACTGCTCGCCGACCACGCGGACGCTCATCTCGTTGGCCTCGGCCTTCTCGATGTCCTGCAGCACGACGAAGGAGTAGGTGCACAGGCCGACCAGCAGGATCGCCGGGATCGCGGTCCAGATGATCTCGAGCTTCGTGTTGCCGTGGATCGGCGGGCCGTCCCTAAGCTCGTCCCCCGGCCGCATGCGGAACTTCCAGGCGCTGAAGAGGACGATCGTCTGCATCAGCACGAAGATCGGGACCGAGGCGATCAGCAGGACGTCCCACAGCGTGTCGATCGGCCCCGCCTGGGTCGACCCGGGGACCGGGAACCAGTCGATCAGCAGCGCCAGCGCGATGCCCAGCGCCGAGGCGATCCCCCCGATGACCAGCATCTGGCGCAGCTGTGCACGGCTCTCCGGGCCCATGGAGCGCGCATCCTAACGGTAGTCAAGGCGCTCGCATGAGCTTGCGAATGCGAGTAAGCCGCATTCGATCACGGAGGGTCGCCTCGGGCGGCGACCGCCCGGACGAATGGTCGCGTCGGGCGGCGACCGCCCGGACGAAGGTCGGCGTCAGGCGGCGAGCGCCCGGAAGTCCGACGGCGCCACGCCCCGGCGGCGGCGGAACGCCTTGGCGAACTGGGCGGGCTGGCGGTAGCCCACGCGGTGCGCGACCTCGCGGACGGTGAGGCCGTGCGCGGCCAGCAGCTCCGCCGCCCGGTCCATCCGCACCGCCGTCAGGTGGTCGCGGAACGTGGTGCCGCCGATCTCGGCGTACGCGCGCTGGAGCTGGCGCCGGGAGGTGGCCACGCGGCGCGCGATGTCGTCGAGCGAGAGGTCGGAGGCGTACTCGCGCTCCACGATCGCGTTGGCCTCCGCGAGGAGGCTGGCGCGCAGGCGGGTGGTCGAGGGGCGTTGGGTGGGCATTCAGTTACGATTGTCACGATATGCAGGTGCGCGACGGGATGAGCGACATCGTCCTGACCGTGGGTCCAGGGCACACGCTCCGCCAGGCCGCCCGGCTGATGGCCAAGCGGAAGGTCGGCGCCGCCGTGGTCATCGATCCGGAGGGCGAAGGCCCCGGGATCGTGACCGAGCGCGACATCCTGGTCTCGATTGCCGAAGGTCAGGACCCCGACAGCGAGCTGGTCAGCGACCACCTCACGGCCGAGCTCGTCCTGGCCGCCCCGGGGTGGTCCTTGGAACAGGCCGCGGCCGCGATGGTCCGCGGGGGGTTCCGGCATCTGGTGATCGTCGACGGCGGGGAGACGGTCGGCGTGCTCTCGGTCCGGGACATCGTGCGGTGCTGGACGGACGACGGGGCGATCTGCGAGGTCCCCGCGTCTGCCGCGTAGCGCGGTGGCAGGCCGTACGAACTGCGGCATTGAAGGAGGGCGGGTCGGGAGGCGGCGGCGATCCACCGTCCTGGATAGGGCCCCAGGGCAGGAATCTGTCGAACTGTCCTGTTCTGAGGGGACACTGTCCCCCTAGGGCAGGACGCTTCCGTCCGGACCCTCCTCCCTACATGCCCGCCGTTCGTCAGAGCTACGGAGCGTGTCGTAGACTCCGGCCGCGAATGGATCGCCGCCTCGCCCGCCGCAACCTCCGCACGGGGCTCATCACCGCCGTGATCGGGCTGCTGATGTTCGCGCTGACCTTCGTGGCCGCGCTCCTGTACGTCGCATGACCGCGCCGCGCGACATGCCCGACGTCCCGCCCGTGGGCGAGGAGGTCCACCTGCCGGCGCCGAGCGCGCTGCCGCTGATCAACGCGGCCGCGCTCGCCATGGCGATCGTCTCGATCACGATCTCGTGGTGGCTCGTGGCCGGGGGGATGATCGTGTTCCTCGGCACCGCGATCCTCTGGGTGGGCCACGTGCGGCGCGACATCGCCCACCTGCCGCTCGACCGCTCGCACCACTAACGGCGCACTTCCGTAGGCTTCCCGCCGTGAAGGAGGGTGGCACGAACGTCGCGCCGGACCTGGCGGCCCGGTACGCGACAGCCTTCTCGGCATACCTCGAGGACCGCGGAGAGCGGGGACTGGGTGCCGCCTACGACCTCGGGCGCGAGGCGGTGGCCGCCCGCATGAGCGTGCTCGACCTCGCGGAGGCCCACCACGCCGCCCTGCGTGCCGCCCTCGAGGACACCAATCGCGCCCCCGAGCCGACCGTCCAGGCGGGGGCGGACTTCCTGCGCGAGAGCCTGTCGATCTTCGAGAGCGTGCACCGCGGCTACAGCGAGGTCCGCGAGGTCGCACGGATCGAGCACGAGCACGTGCAGCAGCTGCGGGCGCTGGCGGAGGCCTCGGTCGCGCTGAACTCGTCGCTGACCGTGGAGGAGATCCTCCAGGTCACCGCGGACGCGGCGCGCGCGCTGACCGCATCGGCCCGCGCGACGGTGGCGATCTTCGGCCCCGATCCGCGGCTGCGGCCGCTGACGGCGACGTCGCCGAGCCTCCTGTCCGACGGCGAGCCCGAGCCGTCGCGCCTCGGCGCCCGCCTCACCGGTCGCGACCGCGAGCTGGGGTTGCTCGAGGTGGTGGACCGCCGCGACCGCGAGTTCACCGCGCGCGAGGACTCGATCCTCACCCAGCTCGCCGCGCTCGCCTCGGTCGCGATCTCCAACGCGCAGCTCTACGAGCGCGAGCGCACGATCGCGCAGACGCTGCAGCGCTCGCTGCGCCCCGGTGCGCTGCCCGAGGTACACGGCCTGTCGGCCGCGGTGCGCTTCCGGCCCGCCGGCGAGGGGGTCGAGCTCGGCGGCGACTTCTACGACCTCTACCAGGCCGGCGGGAGCGCCTGGGCGGCGCTGATCGGCGACGTCCAGGGCAAGGGGCCGGACGCCGCGGCGGTGACCGCGCTCGCCCGCCACACACTCCGCGCCGCGGCCGCGTACGAGGAGCGGCCCAGCGGCGTGCTCGCGCACCTGCACCGCGCCCTGCGCGAGCAGCGCACCGACGGGCGCTTCTGCACCGTCGCCTATGTGCACCTGCGGATCGCGGACGGGCGGATCCGGGCCGAGCTGGCGTGCGGCGGGCACCCGCTGCCGATGGTGGTGCACCCGGACGGCCGGGTGGCGCCCGTGGGCCGGCTCGGCACGCTGCTCGGCACCGACATCGAGCCCCAGCTCTACGACGTCTCGGTCGACCTCGGCCCGGGCGACGTGCTGGTGCTCTACACCGACGGCGTCACCGAGGTCCGCCGGCGCAGCCGCGAGGTGTTCGGCCACCGCGAGCTGAACGAGCTGCTGGCGCGGTCCGGCGGCCTCCCGCCGATCGCCGTGGCCGACCGCGTGGAGGCGGCCGTGCTGTCCGCGTCGGAGAGCCGCCTGCGCGACGACATGGCGATCCTCGTCCTCGGGCCGACCCCGCTTGGTGACGGCCCTATGCTTTCCGGCCGCAGCGCCACTTCGACGGAGGAGATCGATGGCTGACCCGACGGACACGGACGCCACGACGACGGACAGACACGCCGACAAGAATGCGGGCCTCCTCACCGAGCTCGTGGCGCACCTCCGTAACAACCGCACGCAGCTGCGCCAGGAGTGGGCGCGGCGCATCGGCGAGGCGCGGCTGCTGACCGCCCTCACCCAGGAGGAGATCTTCTCCGAGGCCACCTCGGTGTACGACAACTACGTCGAGGTGCTCGAGACCGGCTCGGTGGAGGCGCTGCAGGACTACGCGCGCAACCTGTCCGAGCGCATCATCCCCCGCGGCGTCGAGACCGACGAGGTCGTGGGCATCGTGCTGCTCCTGCGCGACGTGCTGGCCCGCTCGCTCTTCCAGAAGTACCAGACGGACTTCGACTACCTCAACCAGGTGCTCGACGCCTACGAGCCGGCCGCCAACCGGATCGCCAACACGGTGGCCGTCAACTTCGTGCAGGAGCGCGAGCGCGTCATCCGCCAGCAGCAGGAGGCGATCCGCGAGCTCTCGACCCCCGTGCTCCAGGTGCGCGAGCGGCTGCTCATCCTGCCGATCATCGGCGTGCTGGACGGCCAGCGCGCGCGCCAGCTCACCGAGCAGCTGCTGCGCGGCATCCGCTCCAACCGCGCGCGCGTGGTCGTGATCGACATCACCGGCGTCCCGACGATCGACTCCACCGTGGCCAACCACCTGGTGCAGACCGTCGACGCCTCGCGGCTGATGGGCGCGAGCGTGATCATCACCGGCCTCTCGCCGGAGATCGCCCAGACCCTGGTGACCCTCGGCGTGGAGCTCGGGAAGGTCAACGCGGTCGGCGACCTCCAGGGCGGCATCGAGGAGGCCGAGCGGCTGCTCGGCTATCAGGTGTCCCTGGGTGAGACGCCGGCGCTCGATTCCACCGTGTAGTGGCCGTCCCGATCCTCAAGCAGGGGCCGTTCCTGATCGCGACGATCCAGGCGGCGCTCACGGACACCGACGTCCTGCAGCTCCAGGACGACGTGATGGCGCAGGTGACGCGCCACCGGTCCCGCGGGATCATCGTCGACGTCACCGCACTCGACGTGATGGACTCGTTCGTGTCGCGCTCCCTGCAGGGGATCGCGCGGATGACCCGGCTGCGGGGTGCCGAGACGGTGATCGTCGGCATCCAGCCCGAGGTCGCCTTCGCCATGGTCCAGCTCGGGATGAGCTTCGAGGACGTGCTGACGGCCCTCGACCTCGAGGAAGGGCTCGCCCTGCTGCAGCGGCCGTGGAAGGAGGCCGGCGACGGTGGGGGATGAGCGCGAGTCGGTGATCCCGATCCAGTCGGACGCCGACGTCGTGACCGCCCGCCAGAGGGCGCGCGAGATGGCCTCGGCGGTCGACCTCACCAGCACCGACCAGACGCTGCTCGCAACCGCCATCTCCGAGGTCGCCCGCAACATCACGACCTACGCCAAGCGCGGCGAGGTGGTGCTCGGCGTGGTCCGCGACGACAACGGCCGCCGCGGCATCCGGGTGATCGCCCGCGACGAGGGGCCGGGGATCGAGGACGTCGAGCTCGCCATGCAGGACGGCTACACGAGCGGCGGCGGCTTGGGGCTCGGGCTGCCGGGCGCGCGCCGGCTCGTGGACGAGTTCAAGATCGAGACGGCTCCGGGGCAGGGCACCACGGTCACGCTGGTCATGTGGGCCCGCCAGGGCTCGCGGGCGGTGTGAGCGAGCGTGCAAGCGATATGAGCGAGGAGTGGCCGGCGGAGCTCGAGCGCGGCGTCGCCTGGCTCGCCTACGCGGGCGAGGAGCGCTCCGGCGACCTGGCGGTGTTCGTCCCGTGCTCCGGCGGCGGGCTCGTCGCGGCGATCGACGGCCTCGGGCACGGCGACCTGGCGGCCGACGCCGCCGAGATGGCCGCGGACATCCTCCTCGCCCATGCGGACGACGCGCCGCAGGCGCTGCTGGAGCGCTGCCACAGGGCGCTGCGGCGCTCGCGCGGCGTGGTGATGACGCTCGCGTGGTTCGACACCGGCGCGCGCACGATGGCCTGGACGGGCGTCGGCAACGTGGAGGCGCGCTTCGTCCGCGCCGCGGGCGGCCCCGATGCGCGGCACGACTCGCCGGTGGTGCTCGGCGGGGTGGTGGGCTACAACCTCCCGCAGGTGCGGATGGGGAGCCACGAGCTCGAGCCGGGCGACGCGGTCGCGCTCGCCACCGACGGCGTCGCCGCCGACTACTCGGTCTCGCTCGAGCCCGGCGTGCCGGCGCAGGAGCTGGCCGAGCGGGTGCTCGAGCGCCACGGCAAGGGCACCGACGACGCGCTCGCCGTCGTCGTCCGCTACCTGGGATAGGCGGACCCGTCCGACCGTTCGACGGGCCTGGCGGGCCCGCTAGATCCGCGCGTCGAGCACCATGGCGCCGAACAGCAGCGCCAGGTACGCGAGTGAGTAGAGGTACGTGCGCAGGGCGGCCGGGCGGTCGGCCCGGCGCTGCAGGCGCACCGCGAGCGTCAGGAACGTGCCGCCGAGCGCGAGCGCGGCCGCGGCGTAGACCGCGCCGAAGAACCCGAACGCCACGGGCAGCAGCGTCAGCACTCCCAGCAGCGCGGTGTAGAGCACGATCTGCCGGCGCGTCTCCGCCTCGCCGTGGACCACGGGCATCATCGGGACGCCCACGCGCGCGTACTCGTCCTTCATCAGCAGCGACAGCGCCCAGAAGTGCGGCGGCGTCCAGTAGAAGACGATCGCGAACAGGTACAGCGCCGCGGGGTCGAGCCCGCCGGTGACCGCGCTCCAGCCCACGAGCGGCGGGACCGCGCCCGCCGCGCCGCCGATCACGATGTTCTGCGGCGTGGAGCGCTTGAGCCAGATCGTGTAGACGAGCACATAGCCGAGGAAGCCCGCCAGGGCGAGGGAGGCCGACAGCAGGTTGACCGTGGTCGCCAGCAGCGCGAAGGACAGCGCGCCGAGCAGCAGGCCGTACGCGAGCGCGGCGCGCGCCGGCACCCGTCCCGCGGGGACGGGGCGCGTGGCGGTGCGGGCCATCTGCGCGTCGATGTCGCGGTCCCAGTAGTGGTTGACGGCCGCCGCGCCGCCCGCCGACAGCGAGCCGCCGAGCACCGTCAGGGCCACGAGCGACAGCGACGGGTCGCCCGCCACGTACATCGTCGACACCGTCGTGAGCAGCAGCAGGAGCTGCACCCGCGGCTTGGTGAGCGTCACGTAGTCGGCGACGACCTGGCGGAGCCCGCCGACCTCCCAGGATGCGGCGGTCGACGCCTCCATCACACCCGGACCATCGGCTTGCCGGCCTCGAAGCGCTGGTCAACGCCGGTCTGGCGCTCGATCTGGCGCCGGATGTCCTTCATCGGCTCCACGGAGCGCACGCGCGGGATCGCGTCGAAGTTGTTCTCCGGCGGCGGCGAGGGGGTGAACCACTCGAGCGTGTTCCCCTTCCACGGGTCCGGGCCCGCCACCGTTCCGACCTTGAGCGAGCGCACGAGGTTGTAGATCGTGATCAGGACGCTCACGCCGAGGATCCACGAGCCGAGCGTCGAGATCTGGTTCAGCAGCGTCCAGCCCGCGCCGTCGGAGTACTCGTAGATCCGCCGCGGCATGCCGTCCAGCCCGGCCGAGTGCTGGACCAGGAAGGTCATGTGGAAGCCGATCAGGAACAGCCAGAACGAGACCTTGCCCAGCGCGTCGGACATCATCCGTCCGGTCATCTTCGGGAACCAGTAGTACAGCGCCGCGGCCATCGCGAACGCGGCGGCGCCGAACGCCGTGTAGTGGAAGTGGGCGACCACGAAGTAGGTGTCCGTGAGCTGCCAGTCGACCGGGAACACCGCGAGGAAGATGCCGGTGATCCCGCCCATCAGGAACGTCCCGATGCCCCCGACGGAGTACAGCAGCGGCGTGCGCCACTCGACCGTGCCGCGCCACAGCGTGGCGATCCAGTTGAAGATCTTCACGCCCGTCGGCACGGCGATCAGGAAGCTCGAGAGCATGAAGAACGCGAGCACGACCGTGCTCATCGGCGTCGCGAACATGTGGTGCGCCCACACGAGCATGCCGAGGAACGCGATGCCCGCGGTCGCCGCGGCGATCGCCTTGTAGCCGAAGATCGGCTTGCGCGCGAACACCGGCAGGATCTCCGACCAGACGCCGAACGCCGGCAGCACCAGGATGTAGACCTCGGGGTGGCCGAAGAACCAGAACAGGTGCTGCCACAGCAGCGCCGAGCCGCCCTCCGTGGGATCGAAGAAGCTCGTGCCGAAGTTGCGGTCCAGCAGCAGCATCGTGACCGTGGCGGCCAGCGACGTCAGCGCCAGGATGATCAGGTACGCGTAGATCAGGATCGTCCACACGAACAGCGGCATCCGCCCCCAGCCCATGCCGGGCGCGCGCATGTTGTGGATCGTCGCGATGAAGTTGATCGCGCCGATGATCGACGCCAGGCCTGTCAGGTGGACCATGTAGATCCACGCCTCCTGGCCGTTGGACGGCGTGTACTCCTTCAGCGAGAGCGGCACGTAGGAGAACCACCCGGCCTCCGGCGGCGTGAAGAACAGCGAGCCGTAGAGGGCGAGGCCGCCGAACAGGAACATCCAGTACGACCAGGCGTTCAAGCGCGGGAAGGCGACGTCGCGCGCGCCGATCATCAGCGGCAGGAAGTAGTTCGCGAAGCCCGCCCAGACCGGGACGATGACCAGGAAGATCATCGTCGTCCCGTGCATGGTGAAGATCTGGTTGTACTTCTCCGGCGTCAGGAACGTGTTCTCGGGCGTCCCGAGCTGGATCCGCATCAGCAGCGCCTCGACGCCGCCGATGACGAAGAACACCAGGACGGTGGCGAGGTAGAGGATCCCGATCTTCTTGTGATCGGTGGTGGTCAGCCACGTCGTCCAGCCGCGGCGGGGGCGGGCGACCTCGTGGGCGATGATCTGGGGCCGCGCGAGGGCGCTCACCGCTGCTCGCCCTCGATCTCGGCGCGCCCCTCGGCGGCGGCCTCCTCGGCCTCCCGGATCTCCTGCGCCTTGCGGTCGTGCCACGCCTGCCAGTCGTCGAACGGCAGCGCGATCACGCGCGCGAGCATGTCGGCGTGGTTGCGCCCGCACAGCTCGGCGCACTGGCCCTCGTAGACGAGTCGCTGCTCACCCTCCTCGAGCGCCCCCAGCGGCACCTTGAACCACGACTTGTTCGTATAGCCCGGGACCGCGTCGGCCTTGCCGCCGAGCTGGGGGATCCACCAGGAGTGCACGACGTCCTTGGACTGGATGTCCAGCGTCACCGTCATCCCGACCGGCACGTACAGGTCGTTGTAGGAGAAGACCTCCTCCTCGCCCTCGTAGAAGAAGCTCCAGGCGTACTGCTCCCCGACCACCTTGATGTTCATGGACTCGCTGTCCGGGGGCGCGGAGGGGCGGTCGGTCTGCGCGTACTGGACGTTCGCGGCCACCGGGTTGCCGTTCTCGTCGATGTCCGACGCCGCGGGGTTGCGCACGTCGTCGAGCAGGGCGAACGTGAACACCGTCAGGAAGATCAGGATCGCGAAGGCGGCGACGGTCCAGCCGATCTCCAGCTGCGTGTTGCCGTGGATCTGCGCCGCGACGCGCCCCTTGCGGGCGCGGAACTTGACCATCGAGTAGATCAGCAGCCCCTCGACCGCGACGAAGATCACCAGCGCGATCAGCGCGATGATGATGTAGAGCGTGCGGATCGCGTCGGCGTTCGGCGTCCCGTCCGACTGCGGGAGGAACCAGCCCGCGGAGGCCGGCGAGGCGAAGACGAGCGCCCCCAGCACGGCGACTCCAAGCGCCACGGCGAGGCGGCGGGGCTTCGTCTGGGGCGCGGCCACGGGTCCGGCAGTATATGGACGCGACCGGCTCAGTGACCCCCGAAGCCGGGCCGCCGCTTCTCCAGGAACGCCTGCACGCCCTCGCGGAAGTCGCCGGACTCCGCCGACCGCTGCTGGATCGCCGCCTCGAGCTCGAGCTGGGCCTCCATCCGGGCGTACTGCCAGGCGTTGAGCTGCTCCTTGATGCCGGCGTAGGCGCCCGTCGGGCCGGTCGCCAGCCGGGCCGCGAGTACGTCGACGGCGGCCTCGAACCCGTCGTCGGGCACGACCCGGTTGACCAGGCCCCACTCGAGGGCCTGTGGCGCCGGGATCCGCTCCCCCAGCATCGCCATCTCGGCGGCGCGGGTGAAGCCGGCGCGCTCGGGGACGAACAGGGAGGACCCGCCGTCGGGCACCAGGCCGATGTTCACGAACGCCAGCAGGAAGTAGGCCGACTCGCGCGCGAGCACCAGGTCGCAGGCGAGCGCGAGCGAGCAGCCGATCCCGACCGCCGGGCCGTTCACCGCCGCCAGGACCGGCTTGGGCATCCGGCGGACGCCGGCGATGATCGGGTGGTAGCGCTCCCGCAGCGCGGCGCCGACGTCCGGGTGGCCCTCGGGCGTGACGTCGAAGCCGGCTTTCAGATCGGCGCCGGACGAGAAGGCGCGGCCGGCGCCGGTGATCACGACGGCGCGCACGGCGTCGTCCCCGGCCGCCTCCTCGATCGCGGCGAGCAGCTCGATCCCGAGCTGGCCGTCCCACGCGTTCATGGCGTCCGGGCGGTCGAGCGTGATCCGCAGCTCCGCGCCGCGGCGGTCGAGGGAGACGGTCGGCATGCGGCGGGAGACTACGGCTCGGGCGGGTGATCCGCCGCGGATGACGGCCGGCGGCTCAGTGCGCGGGCGCTGCGCCGCCGGGGGTGGCGGCGGTCGTCTGCGGGCTCGTGGCGAGTCCGGCCGCGATG
>JBOGYU010000050.1:0-16128 GCA_050696935.1 Solirubrobacteraceae bacterium
CGCCGGGTGCGGCGCCGGCGGGGGCGTGAGGCTCAGCCGCGCTTGAGGACGGCGGACAGCCTGGTGCGCTGCTTCACCCCGCCGCGGGGAGCGAAGGTGACGCGGACGCTGACCTTGGCGCGACCGCGGCGGCGGAGCGCGCGGCGACCGGCCTTCGTGAACTTCAGCTTCAGCGCGCGCGTGCCCGCCTGCACGGACCGCGCGGGGGCCTTGGCGACCTTCCGGCCGCGGTAGGAGGCGACCGCCGCGAGCCGTCCGGGGCCGGGGACCGTCGCGGTGACCACGAGCCCCTTTCGCAGGGCCTTCCGGAGGCTGGCGCGCCGCACCTTCGCCGCGAGCGCCTTGTCGGCGCGGCCGCCCGGGGAGGGCTTGGCGACGGGAGGCGCCTGGCGGGCGGCCGGCACGTCGGCGGGGCCCCAGTCGGGCTCGGACCCGCCGGAGATCACCAGCGGCGGGGTCGGCGTCGCGCCGTCCAGCGTGCAGCCGCCGGCGAAGCTCGGCACGTCCGCGACGTGGATGCCGTCCCCGACCGCCCACGCCAGCCTGGCGCCGTCAGGCGAGAACGTGGGCTGGGAGAACCTCCCGCCCACCGGGTCGCTGTAGCGGTAGCAGATGGTCGGGCGCGTCGAGGGGTCGGCCTCGCTGTCCGGGAACGCGGTCGGGAACGACGGGACCGAGTAGACGGTGAGCGTCGAGTCGTTCTCGCCCGTCTGGAACGCGAGCTTGGTCCGGTCGCGCGTGATGTCGCCGCCGCCGACGCCCGGGTTGCCCCCGATGTAGTCGCTGAACCAGTTGTGCACCAGGTTGCCCGTGGTGCCGTCGCTCAGCGTGTCGAGGATCACGTCGTAGTTCAGCGCGCGCGTCGGGTTGGCGAGCAGCGTGGTGTCGTTATCGACCCACGCCGGGTGCCGCCAGCCCGAGTGCTTGCCGAGGCCCGGCACGTCCCAGGCGGTCTGGCGGTCGGCGTAGGAGTAGCCCGTGCCGCCCTCGTTGATCGTGGTCACGCACTCGGGCGGGAAGCACGTCGGGTCCTGGCTCTGGGTCATGTAGTAGTAGGTGTAGGCGACCTTCGTGCCGTCGGGCGAGATCGCCGGGTCGAACGGCCCGTAGAACACCTTGCTCGGCGCCGGGCGGGTGTTCGAGACCGGCGTGTCGAAGTCCGCCAGCACGTTGCCCTGGCGGTCGAGCCGGTGCAGGCGGACGCCGCTGAGGGCGATCATCGTGCCGTCGTCGGCCTGCGAGACGTCGGCATAGGCGCCGCTGGTCGTGATCTGGTACTGGCGGGCGCCGTCCGGCGTCGAGAGCCAGACGTTGCCGTCCTTGACGTACGCGATCGAGTCCGCGGCGGCGGGGGCGGCCGTGGCGAGGGCCGCTGCGGCGACGAGCGCCGCTACGACACGGGCTCTCATCGCAGCTCCTTGTCGGGCGGCCGATGGAGTGGGGCGTGGGGAGTCATGCGCCCAGGATCCCCGGTGCGGGCGCGGGGCGCATCGGGGGTGTCCCTAGTCCGCCACCCCTACGAGTCCGGCGATCGCCTCGCCGACGGCGGGCGTCTGGTCCTCCTGCAGATGGTGATGCCGCGCCTCTGGCAGGAGGAGCGGGCGCGTGGCTCCCGCGCTTGCGCCTGGCGACGCTGCATGAGCGCGGTGGCGCGGAGCGCATCGTCGCCGACCACGCCACCCACGCTGGCCGGCGACGCCGGGATCCTGCTCCGGCTCCCGTCCTCATCGGGCCAGCCCGCAGGCACGCCGCTGTACGAGATCCTCCACAACGCGCTGGCCGAGCCGATCCTCGATCGGCGGCTCAGGTTCGAGGCCAAGCGCGGCCTGGCCGGCCGGTTGCGAGGGACGCTGACGCGGTCGCCGGCTCCGTAGCCGTCCGAGCATCCGGTCTCCGGCCTCTGGTAGAAGCTCGTCGTCGCGGTGACCCACCGAGAGGGGGAGGAATGGTCGAGGAGGCGCGGCTCGAGCCGCTTGACGCGGGCCTCACGCCCGTGACCGACGGGTGGTTCGTCGTCAGCATCCCGGATGCCGCGTGGGTGACGAACGAGGCGCTCGGCGCGGCGTGCGTCTTCGAGGGCGCCGACGTGTCCTTCCCCGACGTCGGCTTCACCCTCCTCGTGCTTCAGCCCGGGCAGCCGAGCATGTACCACCGCGAGGCGAACCAGGAGGACTTCCTCGTCCTCGCCGGCGAGTGCCTGCTCCTGATCGAGGGCGAGGAGAAGCCGCTCAGGGCGTGGGACTTCGTCCACTGCCCGCCGGACACCGAGCACGGCTTCGTCGGCGCGGGGGAGGGCCCGTGCGCGATCTTCATGACGGGTGCGCGGAAGGGGTGGCCGGAGAAGGGCATCGTCTACCCGCGCTCCGAGCTGGCGCTCCGTCACGGGGCGGGCGTCGAGGCTGAGACGACGTCGCCCGCCGACGCGTACGCGCCGCTCCCGAAGTGGCAGCCCGGGCCGCCGAGGAGCTGGACCGGGCTGCCCTGGGCCTAGAACCCTCCGGACGTGGCCCCCTTCGAGACACACGAAGCCGCCGTCCTCGCCGATTTGGTTCCGTCCGGGGTCAGGCGCTCGGCCGCAGCGGAGAGTGTGGCCGCGCATCTGTGACGGCGTTGACGAACGCTGCGACGAGCGGCGAGGGCGGCCCGCTCTTCCAGGCCAGGCAGATCTTGATCGGCGGGATGTCGGTCACGGGGACATAGGCGATCCCGGGTTGAACGAAGGCGCCGGCGACGGAGGCGGGCACGAAGCTGATCGCCCGGCCGGCGGCGACGTGTTGCAGCTTCTCCTCGAGGTTGTCGACTGCCGGTCCGGGACGGGGTTGCCGGCCGTCCGGCCTTGGGTCGACGTTGTGGAAGGCCTGCCAGCCGGGCGTGGCGCCGCGTTGGATGATCACGGGATCGTCGGCGAGGTCGGCGATGGAGATCTCGGGCTTGCCGGCGGCGGGATGGCCGACCGGGAGGACGGCGACGCGCGGCTCGGAGCGGACGGGCAGCAGCTCGAGGCCGTGGTCGTCCACCGGGAGGTGCACGAACGCCACATCCGCCCGGCCGTCGAGCAGGACCTCGGTTTGGTCGTGCCAGTAGACGCGCAGGAGGTCGATTGCGACGTCGGGGTACTGGGCGCCGAACGCCTCCAGGGCGGCTGTGAACGAGTCGCCGACGAAGAAGCCGACCGTCAGGGCCGCCTCACCGGAGGCGACGTCCTCGATCCGCCGGCGGGTCGCGTCGGCAGCGGCCAGCAACGACTTGGCCTCGGCGAGGACCTGGAGCCCGGCGGGCGTGAGCGTGACGTTCCTGCTCGTCCGCAGCAACAGATCGGTGCCGAGCTCCCGTTCGAGCTTGCGGATCTGGCGGCTGAGCACCGGCTGTGCGATGTAGAGGCGTTCCGCCGCCCGTCCGAAGTGCAGCTCCTCGGCGACGGCGACGAAGTAGCGCAGCTTCCGCAGGTCCAGTGGGGGGCCCGGCTGCAGACCCATGCCGCGAGGGTATCGCCGGCGCTCGAAGAGGTGTTGAGAAGAGCGCTGGCCGACGGGAGGGTCTTGGCGTCCCCCATTTCAGGAGCACAACATGAGCGCCACTACCAACGCCAACGGCCGCGTCGCAATCGTCACCGGCGGGTCGCGAGGCATCGGCCGCGAGACGGCACAGCGGCTGTCTGAGGACGGCTTTGCGATCGTCGTCAATTACGCCGGCAACCAAGGGGAGGCCGACGCCGCGGTCAGGTCGATCACTGACACCGGCGGCGAGGCCGTCGCCATCCAAGCCGACGTGGCGGACGAGAAGGCGGTCGCCGGATTGTTCGACGCCGCCGAGCAGGAGTTCGGAGGCATCGACGTGGTCGTGCACGCCGCCGGCGTGATGATCCTCTCGCCGCTCGTCGAACTCGATCTCGAGGTGCTGGACCGGATGCACCGGACCAACGTCCGCGGGACGTTCGTCATCGACCAGCAGGCAGCGCGCCGCGTCCGGCCCGGCGGAACCATCGTCAACTTCTCGAGCTCGGTGGTGAAGCTGGCGCTGCCGAGCTACGCCGCCTACGCCGCATCAAAGGGCGCGGTGGAGGCGATCACCCTGATCCTCGCCCGCGAACTGCGCGGACGGGACGTCACCGTCAACGCGGTCGCCCCGGGCCCGACGGCCACGGCGCTGTTCCTCGACGGCAAGGACGACGAGACGATCGCCCGCATGGCGGCCCAGCCGCCGCTCGAGCGGCTCGGCACCCCGGCCGACATCGCGGAGGTCATCGCCTTCCTCGCCGGGCCGGGCCACTGGGTCAACGGAGAGGTCCTGTACGCCAACGGCGGCATCGTCTGACCCCCGGCCACGCCGCCTCGATCGCACCCGCCACCTCTCAACTCAAGGAGTGCACCATGTGCATGACCATCGTCATCACCGGCGCCTCGAGTGGCTTCGGCGCGCTGAGCGCCAGGGCGCTCGCCGACGCCGGGCACACCGTCTACGCCGGCATGCGCGACAGCGCCGGCCGCAACGCACCGGCGGTCACGGCAGCCAAGCAGTACGCCGCCGAGAACGACGTCGACCTGCGCAGCGTCGAGCTTGACATCGCGGCGCAGGACTCGGTCGACGCTGCCGTCGAGACCATCATCTCCGAGCAGGGCAGCCTCGACGTGCTGATCCACAACGCCGGTCACATGGTGACCGGCCCGGCCGAAGCCTTCACTCCGGAGCAGACCGCCGAGATCTACGACACCAACGTGCTCGGCACCCAGCGGCTCAACCGGGCCGCGCTGCCGCACCTGCGCGCACAGCGGCGAGGGCTCGTGCTCTGGGTCGGCAGCAGCAGCACCCGCGGCGGAACGCCTCCCTACCTCGCGCCGTACTTCGCGGCCAAGGCGGCCATGGACGCCCTGGCCGTCAGCTACGCCGCCGAGCTGGCCCGGTTCGGCATCGAGACGTCCATCATCGTGCCCGGGTCGTTCACCAGCGGCACGAACCACTTGGCCCACAGCGGCCATCCCGCCGACGAACAGGTCGTGGCCGACTACGAGGCCGTCTACCCGCAGCTGATGGAGCAGGTCGGCAAGCGCCTGGCCGAGCTGGCACCGGCCGACGCCGATGTCGCCGACGTCGCGGCTGCCATCGTCGACGTCGTGGACATGCCGCACGGCACGCGTCCGTTCCGCGTGCACATCGACCCCGCGGATGACGGCGCCGCCGTGGTCAACGCCGTGGCCGACCGCATCCGCGTCGAGTTCCTCACCCGGATCGGGCTCGATGACCTGCTGCATCCCCACGCCCCGCACTTCCCTGACCGCGCGTCGGGACCATCCACGAGGGCAGGGGGCATCGTGACCACCGCCTCAGCTGTTCGTCCTCGGTCATAGAGAACCAGCGCGGAGCCATGCCGCCGGATGCCTCCAGGGACTGCGGCGCGGACGGTCTCGAACGTCGACTGGCGCTCGATGGCCCCGGGGACCGGCGTCGGAAATCGGACCGGTCCCCCGTTCGGTCTGCAGGGGGCATGCCCGCAGGCCGATGCAGAGGAGGATGCGCCGACTCGCCTCCCTCGTCCTCCCCCTCGCCGTCAGCCTCGCTGTCGCGTCCTCGGCCGCCGCCAAGGCGCCGATGGTCGGAATCGGCGACCAGAACGCCCACATGTTCTCGGATCCCGCGTTCCAGGCGCTGGGCGTCAAGCGCTCGCGTCTGGCCCTCGCGTGGGACTGGCACAAGGACGATTACACGCTCGCGCAGACCGACCGCTGGATGGCTGTCGCGCAGGCCGCGGGCGTGCGGCCGCTGATCGCCTTCAACCGGAACTGGCGCGCCGGTGGTGACAGGCACCTGCCGTCCGTCGCGGCCTACCGCAAGAGCTTCCGCCTGTTCCGCGCGCGCTACCCGAGCGTCCGCGAGTTCTCTGCGTGGAACGAGGCGAACCACTCCACGCAGCCGACCTACCGCAAGCCGAAGGCCGCCGCCCGCCTCTACAAGGCCATGCGCGCCGACTGCCGCAGGTGCACGATCGTCGCCGCGGACGTGCTCGACAGCAGCAACATGATCCGTTGGCTCGAGCGATTCAAGCGCCACGCGCCCAGGGCGCGCCTCTGGGGCCTGCACAACTACAAGGACGCCAACGACCGCCACAGCCGCGGGACCAAGGCGCTGCTCAAGGCCGTCCGGGGCAGGATCTGGCTCACCGAGACCGGCGGGATCCTGCGCCTCAGGCCGCACCCGGACAGCCGCGGCAAGGGCCGGAAGCACACTCGCGCGCAGCAGGCCGGGGCCGTCGAGCACGTCTATCGCCTCGCCCGCAGGAACCGCCGCGTCGCCCGCATCTACTTCTACGAGTGGCAGGCGCAGCCGAGGAACCGGTGGGACTCGGCGTTCGTCAATGCGAACGGGACCCTGCGACCCGCGTACTACGCGCTCAAGCGCGCCCTGCGCCAGAAGTAGGGCGGTGGTTCGTCGGGGGCTGATGCGCCGTTCGGGGCGCGGCCCCCGCTCTCGCTTTGCCGTACGACAACGCGGATGGTATGACTCCGCGTTCGGCATCGTGGCTGGGGCTCTCGCGATCGGACAGGCAGGCCGCCTGCTCGGGCGTGAGGAAGAACCGGCCGCCGTCCGGATCGTACTCGGCGTAGCCGCTGGCGGCCTGTGCGCACAGCCACTCGCGCACGTAGCGCTCCTCGGTGCCCGTGCGCCCGGCCAGCTCGGCCGCGGTCACCGGCTCCCCGTCGCCCATGGCGGCGTAGAGGCCGAGCTTGTCGCCGATGATCACGGTGGTCTGGTGCAGTGCGGCGCCCAGGTCGCCGACGAACCGGCCCACGAACTCCTGCAGCCGGGCCTCGTCGATGCCGGTCTCGGTGGCAGCCATCTCGTCCTCCTCGTGTCGGTGTGCTCTGCCGGACCGCAGGCTCCGCGAGCGGCGTCACGGCACCGTCAAGGCGACGTCAAAGCCGGGCAGACGGCTGGCCCTCACCGTGTGTTAGCGTGGCGCCTCGTTCGCGGAGTGCCGGCGAACAACATCGGGAGCTCTGGCTTGGGCGATACCCGGCTTCGGAGGGATCGCCCGCAAGGGAGGGGGAAGGCGCATGAGCGCTTCGGTTGCATCCGCATCCAGGTCGTCGCGCGTGTTGAAGGGGGTGTCGATGGCCGTGCTGGCGCTCGCCCTGCTGACCGCGCTGCTGCTGGCGGGCGCCCAGCCCGCGCGCGCCCAGCATCCGGACACGTCGCACTGTGGCACCGAGACCGGCGGCGGCCCGCTCAGTGGCTTCATGAGTCACGAGCAGGTCGGTGAGGCCCTGCAGCAGATCGAGCGGACGAGTCAGGGCAGGGTCACGGTGGAGGTTGCCGGCTACACGAACCTCGACCGCGAGATCTGGTCCGCCCGCGTGGGTCACGGCGATCAGGTGGTGCTCGCGCAGAGCGCGATCCACGGCAACGAGCAGCACGGCACTCGCGGGCTCCTGAACCTCGTGGCGACGATCGGCGGCAGCTCCGCGCGCGCGCAGGAGATCCGAGAGGCCATCACGCTGGTCGCGATCCCGAACCTGAACGCCGACGGCGCGGCGATCCCGCGGCGCCAGAACGTCATGCCGTGGTCCGACGTCATGGCGCTGCACCCGCAGCTGCCGGACCAGCCGCGCGCCTGGTACTACAGCAACCGTCTGCAGGGCTTCGACGTCAACCGGGACTTCAACCCCGACCTCGACTACGAGCCCAGCTCGGCGGACCTGCCGGGCAGCAGCACCGGGAAGGGCTTCTACATCACGCCGGAGGCCCGGACCGTGCGCGAGGTGTACCGCGGCCTCGAGGCCGAGTTCGGCCGCGTGGACGTGTTCGTCGACCTGCACGGCCAGGCGGCCTGCTACGGGCATGGCCTGCCCGCCGAGGTGACGATCGAGTCGCCGTCGTCCGCGGCGGGCACCTACGAAGCCGCAGGCGCGACGTTCGGGAGCGAGCCCAGCGCCGACGGCCTCGCCGGAGACGTCGTGCCGGTGACGGACGGCAGCGCCAACCCGACGCTCGGTTGCGGGCCGCTGATCGGCTTCCCGGCCGGCGCGATCGCGCTGGTGGACCGCGGCACGTGCCCGTTCGTGCAGAAGGCGAGGAACGCGCAGGCGGCGGGGGCCGTCGCGGTGATCGTGGTCAACAACGTCGCCGGAGACCCGACCACGCTCACGGGCAACGATCCGTCGATCACGATCCCGGCGGTCCACGTCTCCCAGGCGGACGGCAACGCGATCAAGGCCGGCCTTCCCGCGATCGGGCGAATCAGCCACGACCCGGAGAGCGACTTCTATACGCCGCTGTCGATCTCCGGGCGGTTCATCACGGATCCCACCGCGCACGGCGACTGGCCGGACTTCGACGACGACGCGTCGCGCCGCGCGACCGTCGCCGTCTACGACGCGCTGCAGGGCAGGGGCGGCTCGCCCTACGGCAAGGTGACGCTCTACCCGCAGCCGCCGAGCACCAACATCCCCGGCACCGCGCTCGGCTCGTTCGGGCTGCGCGGCAGCGCGACGGTGCTGTTCGAGACCAGCGGACAGACCCAGCAGGTCGGGCTCAAGCGGATGGGAATGCTCTCCAAGCAGGTCGAGATCGGCCTCACGGGCATCGTCGACGCGCTGACCGACGGCACGTTCGACGACATCGACCCCGACCGCTACAGCGACATCCCGATCCGGGTGAACAGCCCGAACTGACGTCCCAGAGGACTGCCACGCCGGGCGCAGACCGACCCGGCGTGGCGCCTCTTGGCAGCGGGAGCCTGCCGGGAGACCGGCTCCATCAGGCGAGCACGACGTCGTCGAAATGGCTGCCGAGCTCGGTCGCTCGGACCTCCGTCGGCGACCCACCTCGTGGCCGCCGCCGACGAGCCGGCCGTCGTCGCCGCCTACTTCGAAGGTGACATCGCCGGGCTCGAGAGCGCGATCGACCGCCGCAAGCCGGACGGCAAGGGCACCTGGAAGCGATGGCTCGGCTTCCTGGAGGACGGCGACTTCAAGGCCGCGAACGCGCTGCTGAAGAGCTAGACCGTCGGTCACGCTGCGCTCGGCGTTCTTGCTTCGCCAAGGAAGAAGATCGTCGGGCGCCATCTTGCCGGGTGGTATTTGAGACTCAGTCTCATTATCGCTACGCTGGCCGCATGAACTACGACTTCGACTGCGTGGTCGTCGGCGGCGGCGTCGCGGGGCTGAGCGCCGCCATGGTGCTCGGGCGCGCGCGGCGGCGGACGCTCGTGCTGGACCGGGGCCGGCAGAGCAACCGGGCGGCGGCGCACGTCGGCGGGCTGCTCGGCCATGACGGCACGCCGCCGGGAGAGCTCTACGAGCTGGCTCGCGCGCAGGTCGCCGCCTACGACGCCGTCGCCCTGCGCGACGCCGAGGCGGTCGACGCGCGCGCCGAGGGCGACGGCTTCGCCGTCGTGGTCGGCGACGGCGGCGGCGAGGTCCGGGCGCGCGCGCTGGTGCTGGCGACCGGCATGGCGTACGAGGTGCCCGACGTGCCGGGGTTCGCGGAGCTGTGGGGCGGCGCGGTGTTCCACTGCCCGTTCTGCCACGGCTGGGACGTGCGCGACCGTCCCCTCGTCGTCTACGGCGCGGGCGAGGTCGCCGACCGGCAGGCCGCGCTGCTGGCCGCGTGGACCGACGACGTGACGGTCGTCGATCCCGGCGACGTGGCGGGCGTGCGCGTCGAGGACGGCGCCCTGCAGGCCGTGGTGCGCCGCGACGGCTCCGAGCTCCGCTGCGACGCGGTGCTCGTACACGCGCCGCTGCGCCGCCGCGACGCGCTGCCCGAGCGGCTCGGGCTCGCGCTCACCGACGCCGGTCTCGTCGCCGTGGACGCTCAGGCGCGCACGAGCGTACCGGGGGTCTACGCCGCCGGGGACCTCGCGGTCGCGCCGCAGCAGGTCGCGATCGCCCTCGGCAGCGGGCACCTCGCCGGGGTCGTCGCGACACGCGAGCTGCTCTTCGGCCGCGGTTAGACGGCTGATCTCACCGCCGCGCGCCGTGGGCGGGCCGGATCGTCCGAAACGGTCCCACCCACCCTCATCGGCCCAACCGCGTTCGTGCCCGGGGCGGGTGGGTCCGATTCCTTCGGCCGATGGCGATCCGTCGCCGCGAGACGGTTCGATCCACGGTGCGGGGTCGTGGAATCAACCATCTCGAGGCCGTCCCGCCGGAGGGTCTGGTCAGCCCGCGGTGAGCGGATCGAGCTCGCGCGCCACCTCGCGAACCACCTCCACGAAGGGCGCCAGCGTTGGCGCACCGGGTGCGCGCCACGCGAGCACCACGTAGGCCACGTCGCCGGCGAGCGGGACGAAGGCGACGCCGCTGCCGCGGAGGCTGCGCGAGGAGACCGGCAGGCGGGTGACGCCGACGCCGGCCGCCACCAGCGCCAGCAGGTTCTGCGGGCTGGTCCCCCGCTGCACGACGCGGGGAGCGAACCCCGCCCGCGCGAACACCTCGTCGAAGTGGCGATGCCACGGCGGCCAGGAGTTGCGCGGCGTGAGCACCCACGGCTCATCGGCCAGCTCGGCCAGCTCCAGCTCGGCGCGCCCGGCCAGCGGGTGGTCGGCGGGCAGCACTGCCGCCACCGGCTCGCTGAACAGGACCTCGGTATTGACGTCGTCGACGAGCGGTGGGCGCGTCAGGCCCGCGTGCAGGTCGCCGTCGCGCAAGCCCGCGACCAGCTTCGCGATCGGCACCTCGCGCGCCTGGAGTGACACGCCGGGGTGCCGCGCGCGCAAGGCGCGCACCACGGGCGGCATCATGTAGTTGGCGACCGAGCTCAGGAAGCCGACGCGCAGCTCACCCTCCTGCCCCGCGACCGCCCGGCGGACCGCCGCGGTCGCGCGGTCGGCATGGGCGAGCAGCGCCCGCGCCTCGTCCACCAGCACCGCGCCGACGGGTGTCAACCGGACGCCGCGGGAGCTGCGCTCGAGCAGCGTCGCGCCGAGCTGTGCCTCCAGCGTGCGGACCTGCTGGGAGAGCGACTGCTGGGCGACGTGCAGCCGAGCTGCCGCGCGCGTCAGGCTGCCCTCCTCTGCAATCGCCACGAACGAGCGCAGGAGGCGCAGCTCGGGCGTCATGTGGTGGATCTTTCCACAGGCGCTGCCTGTGGCCGCCCAGGCGATCGGTGTTTCCGCTGCGGCCCGCAGGGCCGTACCTTCGCTCGCATGACCTCGCAGACGAACACCTCACGGGTGTGGCTGATCACCGGCTGCTCCTCGGGCTTCGGCCGCGCGCTGGTCGAGGCCGTGCTGGCGCGCGGCGACCGCGTCGTCGCCACCGCTCGCGACCCACAGCGGCTCGCCGACCTCGCGGGCGAGCAGGTGCTGCTCGTACCGCTCGACGTCACCCGCCAGGACCAGGTCGACGCCGCCGTGCGCGCCGCGCAGGAGCGCTTCGGCCGCATCGACGTGCTCGTCAACAACGCCGGCTATGGCTCTGTCGGCGCCGTCGAGGAGCTCGACATGGAGGACCTGCGCGAGCTGATGGAGACGATGTTCTTCGGCGCCGTCGCGCTCACCAAGGCGGTGCTGCCGCGCCTGCGGGCCCAGAACGGCGGCGCGATCGTGCAGATCAGCTCGCAGGGCGGCCAGTACGCCTTCGCTGGCTTCGGGGCCTACTGCGCCGGGAAGTTCGCGCTCGAGGGACTGTCGGAGGCGCTGGCGGACGAGGTGGCGCCGCTGGGCATCCGGACGCTGATCGTCGAGCCGGGCTCGTTCCGGACCGGACTGCTCGGCGCCGGCATGCACCGCTCGGGCGAGATCGACGCCTACGCGGACACGGTCGGCCGCACGCGGGCGTTCGTCGACCGCTCGGACGGGACCCAGCCGGGCGACCCGCGGAAGGCAGCGGCGGCGATCCTCACGGCGCTCGACGCGCCCGAGCCGCCGCTGCGGCTCGCCCTCGGGGCCGACGCGGTCGACGCGATTCGCGCCAAGCACGAGCGCCTGCGTGCCGACCTCGACGGCTGGGAAGCGGTGTCACGCGACACCTCGTTCGACTGAGCCGAGCGCGAACGCCGGTAATGTCACCCGCGTGGCCACGTGGGACGACGTGCGCCGGATCGCGCTCGCGCTGCCCGAGACCGCGGAGCGGGTGGCGCGCGAGCTCCGCCGGTGGGAGGTCAAGGGCAAGGGGTTCGTGTGGGAGCGCCCGCTGCGCCGCGCGGACCTCGAGGCGCTCGGCGACGACGCGCCCGACGGGCCGATCCTCGGCGCCATGGTCGAGCATCTCGGCGCCAAGGAGGCGCTGCTCGCCGACGACCCGGGCGTGTTCTTCACCACCCCGCACTTCGACGGCTACGCGGCGGTCCTGGTGCAGCTGGACCGCATCGGCCTCGACGACCTCGATGAGGTGATCGTGGAGGCCTGGCTCGCCCGCGCGCCGAAGCGGCTGGCGGAGGCGTACGTCAGCGCACGACGCGGTACTTGACGTGCGTGACGGCCGGCGAGGCGACCACCGTGACCGGCTCGAGCTCCGGATCGCCGATCTCCTTGTCCCGCACGAAGACCGGCGTGTGGTACGGCGGGTCGCCGGATTGCGTCCGCCGCCACCGCATCGCCCGAGTCTCCACGGCGGGCGGGCGGCGGTCAAGCCCGCGGCCAGCCGGATCGGGTCCCTACTCGCCGGCCAGCGCCAGCAGCTTCGTGACGGTGCTCCAGTTGCGGGCGGTCGCCGTCACGCCCAAGCGCTGCTCGGACAGCAGCTTGACCAGCGGCGAGCGCTGGATCCCGTCCGGGTGCCAGGCGTAGATCTCGCGCCCCGACACCGCGAACCGCTCCGGCGCGACGTCCACCGCCTCGATCTCTCGCACCGCCTCGGGGTCCGGCTCGCCGGACAGGAAGCTCACCTGGTAGCGCCTCGGGTCGGTCGCGACCGCGCCCAGCGGGTTGCGCTCGACCACGTCGGCCAGCTCGTCGCGGGTGCGCACGACCACCGCCGCCGAGACTCCCAGCCCGGCGGCGATCTGCTGCTCGAGCGCGCGCGCCAGCCGCTCCGGCTCGAGGTCGCTCGTGAGCACGACGTTCCCGCTCTGGAGGAGCGTCCGGACGTCCCCGTAGCCGAGCCCGTTCAGGAGCTCGCGCAGCTCTCCCATCGCCACCCGGCGGCTGGGCCCGAGGTTGATCCCGCGCAGAAGTGCGATCTGCCGTGCCATGCGACCATCAGGCTAGATGGCTCGCCTGAGGCGCCGGACCGACAGCGGCGAGGGCTACGGGGCGACGTTCCTCGAGCTCTTCTGCGACCTCGTCTTCGTCTTCGCCGTCACGCAGGTCTCGCACCTGCTGCTCGAGCACCTGACCTGGGAGGGCGCGGGGCAGGCGGGCCTCGTGCTGCTCGTGGTCTGGTGGGCGTGGCAGTACACGACCTGGGTCACGAACGAGCTCGACCCGGAGTCGACGCTCGTGCGGCTGCTGCTGATCGGCCTGATGCTCGCCAGTCTGCTGATGGCGATCGCGATCCCGGAGGCGTTCGGCGACCGTGCGCTGCTGTTCGCCGGCTCCTACGTGGCGATCCAGGTCGGTCGTCACGCGTTCCTCACGTTCGTCGCGGCCGAGGCCGGCACGATCGAGCGCGAGCGGGCCGGGAGGATCCTCACGTGGTTCTGCGCCGCCGGAGCGCTGTGGGTCGCGGGCGCATTCGTCGAGGGCGCCGCGCGGACGCTCCTGTGGCTCGCCGCGCTGGCGCTCGACTACGGCGCCCCGCTCGCGCTCTTCTGGGTCCCGCGGCGCCCGCGTCTGGCCCACAGCACCTGGCAGATCGGGACCGAGCACTTCAGCGAGCGGTTCGGGCTGTTCGTGATCATCGCGCTCGGCGAGTCGATCGTGATCACCGGCGCGACGACCGCCGAGCTCGAGCTCGACGGCGCGACGGCCGCCGCCCTCGGCGCCGCGTTCCTCGGCACCGCGGCGCTCTGGTGGCTGTACTTCGACTCGATCTCCAAGCTCGCCGAGCAGGCCCTCGCACGAGCGCCGGACCGGACGCTGCTCGCCCGCGACGCGTACACGTACGGGCAC
Source organism: Solirubrobacteraceae bacterium (assembly GCA_050696935.1). Classification (GTDB taxonomy): domain Bacteria; phylum Actinomycetota; class Thermoleophilia; order Solirubrobacterales; family Solirubrobacteraceae; genus DASSUW01. Next base: position 13,991 of record JBOGYU010000050.1, read on the forward strand.
GTCCTGATCATCGCCGGGATCATCCTGAGCGCCGTCGGGGACGAGCTGGTGATCGCCCATCCGACCGACGAGCTGGCGACCGCGGAGCTGATCGCCGTCGTCGCCGGGCCGGTCGTGTACCTGCTCGCGCAGGCCGGCCTGCGGCTGCGGATGACGGGCGGGCTGAGCGGCAGGCGGCTGACCGGCGCGCTGGCCTGCATCGCGGTCGGCCTCGTGGGGACGTCGGCTCCGGCGCTCGTCGTCGCGGTCCTGCTGCTCGCCGTCCTCGCCGGCGTCATCGTCGCCGACCGGATTGCCCGAGCGCGGCGATCCTCGGCCGCCCCGAGCGGGTAGGCCATCGCATACCGGACACGGCGTGAAGGAGATCGGGCGATGCGCACCATGAGAGCGGCGGATCGGCACGCGGGCGCGGCGGTCGCGCGGGCTTCGGTGGCGCGGGCGGTGATCATGATCGCCACCGGCGTGGCGCTGGTCCTGATCGCCGGGATCCTGCTCGTGGTTCTCGAGGCCAACCGGTCGAACGACATCGTGCAGGTGGTGCGCGACGCGGCGAGCTTCCTGGCCGGCCCGTTCGACGGGCTCTTCACGCTCGAGCGCCAGAAGGTCGAGGTGGCGGTCAACTGGGGGATCGCCGCCGTCGTGTGGTACGCGCTCGGCCGGCTGATCGCCCGCCTGCTCGTGCGCCGTTGATGCGAGCACGGCCCGCGCGCCCGCAGCGTGCCGTTCGCCGTTCAGGCCAGCTCGAACGCGACGTCCTGAGCGCCCTCCCAGAGGACCATCCGGCCCAGCTCGGGCAGCTGCTCGGCACCCTCGGTGACGGTGAGGAAGTGGTTGCCCGCGAGCTGGCCGACGATGCTCGCGAAGCACGTGCCCCCGTACGGGAAGAGGATCTCCGTCTCGCTGAAGCCGCCGGGGTAGAGGAGGATCTGGCCGGGGGCGGGATGGCTCGTGTGGTTCTCGAACGGCAGGTTGGTCTCCAGGTCGCCGAGCGGGATCCAGGCCGACTCGCCGCTCCAGCGCACGTGGATGATCTTGTTGCGGAAGGGCAGCATCTCGGCGAAGGCGGCGCAGGTCTGCGGCGCCTCGTGCATCCAGCGCGCGCGAAACTCGAGCGGGCCGGCGGTGATGCGGAGGTCGCTCATCGTGGTTCTCCTCTGGTCGGCGTGAGCAGGCGCCCGAGCGGCGGCTCGGCGACGATCCGGCCGTCGCGGAAGACGGTCGTGCCGCGGAGGATGGTGCGGACGACGCGGCCCTGGAGCGGGCGGCCGGCGAACGGGCTCAGGCGGTGGCGGTCGAGCAGCTCGGGTGCGTGGCGGGCGGCGAGGTCGACCAGCACGAGGTCGGCGTCGGCGCCGGGCTCGAGGCGGCCCTTGGGGAGGCCGAAGCGGGCGGCGGGGTTGGCGGCGGTGAGCGCGGCGACGTCCGCGAGCGGGAGCCGGCCGGCGTCGAGCAGGATGGCGAGCAGCGACTGGCAGCCGGCGATGCCGCCCCAGGCGGCGACGAAGTCGACCCCGGCGTCGTCGCCGGGTGCGACCGCGGCGTCGTCGGCGGCGCGCACGAACTTCATCTGCGGGGGCGCGGGCGAGTGGTCGGACGCGACGAGCGCGATCCGGCCGGCGGTGAGGTGCTCCCAGAGGGCCTCGCGCTCCGCCGCGGGCCGCAGCGGCGGCGCGCACTTGGCCCGCGTGCCGAGCTCGTCCAGGTCGTCCTCGGTCAGCACGAGGTAGTGCGGGCAGGTCTCGCAGGTGGCGTCGACGCCGCGCTCGCGTGCCTGTGCCACGAGGGCGACCCCGCGGCCGCTGGAGACGTGGACGACGTGCAGCGAGCAGCCGGTCCGCTCGGCGAGCTCGCGCGCGACCTCGATCGCCTCCAGCTCGGCCTCGACCGGCCGCGAGGCGACGAAGTCGCGCCACGTCGTGCCGGCCGGGTCGCGGAGAGAAGACGGCCGCTCGGCATGGACGAGGACGGGGAGGCCGAGCGCCGCAGCGCGTCGCATGCCGGCCTCCAGCAGCTCGTCGTCGACGGCCGGGAAGTCCTCGATCCCGCTGTCGCACATGAACGCCTTGAAGCCGACCACGCCGCGCTCGGCGAGTTCGTCCAGCCGGTCGAGGTCGCCGGGCACGAGCCCGCCCCAGAGC
>JBOGYU010000051.1:0-15650 GCA_050696935.1 Solirubrobacteraceae bacterium
CGCTGGCGCAGCACCGCCTCGAGCGCCTCGCGGCGCACGACCACCGGCCGGGCGGCGCCGGAGAACACCAGCCGCCCGCGGTCGTCGAGCGCCGGCCACGGCGCGACGGTCAGCGCCACCCGGTCCTCGAGCAGCTCCTCGACCACCACGTAGGCGAGGCGCGCGAGCACCTCGTCGGGCTCCGTCACGCCATCCGGGCGCCAGGGGCGCCCCGTGGGGCGCGAGGGGACCGGCGGCGGCGGGAGCCAGCTCACCGGCCCACAATGACACGGCTCTCGCCCGTAGGCATCGCCGCGCTTGACAGGTGACCATTTGGTCACGTATGCTCACCGCCGTGACCGACGACGACCGCGTGTTCAAGGCCCTCGCCGACCCGACGCGTCGCTTCCTCCTCGACCGGCTCTTCGCGCGTGACGGCCGCACGCTGACCGAGCTGGAGTCCGAGCTGGAGATGACGCGCTTCGGGGTGATGAAGCACCTGCGGGTGCTCGAGGACGCCGGGCTGGTCGTCGCCCGCCGGTCGGGCCGGGAGAAGCTGCACTTCCTCAACCCCGTGCCGATCCGGCTGATCCACGACCGGTGGATCGACAAGTACACCGAGCGCCGGGTGTCGGCGCTCGCCGACCTCAAGACCGAGTTGGAGGCAGAGAGATGACCACGGCGGAGACGAAGGTGACGACCCAGGTCTACCGGGTCTACATCCGCGCGACCCCCGAGGCGATCTGGGACGCGATCACGCAGCCCGAGTGGAGCCGGCGGTACGGGTACGGCGGCAGCGTCGAGTACGATCTGCGCCCCGGCGGCGCCTATCGCGCGCATGCCAGCGAGGAGTTCCTCGCGGCCGGCGCGCCGGAGATCGTGATCGACGGCGAGGTCGTCGAGGCGGACCCGCCGCGCAAGCTGGTCCAGACCTGGCGCATGCTCATGGACGCCGAGATGGTGGCGGAGGGCTTCACGCGCCTGACCTTCGAGATCGATCCGACCGAGGGCGGCGTCACCAGGCTCACCGTGACCCACGACCTCGAGGGCGCGCCCCGGCTGGCCGCCCTGCTCTCGGGCGAGTACGAGGACCAGGGCGCCGGCGGCGGCTGGGCGTGGGTGCTCAGCGACCTCAAGACGCTGCTGGAGAGCGGCAGGCGGCTCGCGGACTGACCGGGCCGGGGGGGCGAAATCCGACGTTTTCCGTCCCCCCGCCCCAACGCAACCGAATACCGTCGAACGCAGTCGAGCGAGCGACGGGGCTCGCGCCCCAACGCCAAGATGCTGCGACGTGTACTGCCATCGGGCGGCGGATGCAGCGACCAGCGCGACGCGGCCGAGACCGCCTCGCCCGCCACCCGTGTTGCACGCTCGAGCGGACCATCGCCGCGGCGCCTGGGGGCGCCGCGGTGGTCGTCCGCGGCGGCGAGTACCCCGAGCTGGTGGTCCGCGGCGGCCTCGACCGGACCGCCCGGCTCCGGTCCGAGGGCCTCGTCCTGACCGACGACACGACGGTGGGCGCCGGCGCCCACCACACTTTGAACAGGCGGTAAGCGAGCCTCGGAAGCGCGAGGCGATGCCGCGGTCAGGCCGCGGCGACGGTCCGGCGGTCGGCACGCAGCCGGTGTACGGAGTGCACTGGCACGCCGGACGTGCGAGCGAGCCCGAGGAGGACCTTGCGCGCGGCCACGCGTGACAGCGGGCGGCCGGACCGGCCGCTGACGAGCGCGGCGTCGGGTGCAGCTTCCTGGGCGGCGCGGCGGGCGAGCTCCGCGGCCGGGGAGGTCAGAGCCCGCGTCTCGCGCGTCCCGGCCTTGGATGTGACCGTCACGGCGGCATCGGAGACGTCGGAGCCGCGCACGGCCACGGCTTGGGCGAGCGTCAGCCCGTCTCCGAGCACGAGGTGGGCGAGGAGCCGCTCACCGAGCGGGCGGTCATCGGCGGCCCGGAGTAGCCGCGCTCGGTCATCGGCGTTCAGCGTCGCGCGGCGGTCGAAGGTCACCTGGACCGGGTTCGACGGCGCCTGGTGGACTCCTCCCGCTCAGTCGTCCGAGCGAAACGGCTTGAACCAGTCACGGACATGGAGATTCGCCATGTCCATCATCTCGCCGATGTCGCTGTCCTCGATGCCGTCGAAGCGGGGGTCGAAGAGCAGGAGCACGTCGTGGTCCTCGAACGCCAGGTCGTGCGCCTCGGAGAACTTGTCGCGGAGAGCGTCGGGGTCGTCGAGCTCGTCCTCGCGTTCGTCGATGAGCGCCTCACAGCGCGCGACGAGCGCGTGGCCGGCGAGCTCTTCGGCGGTGCTCGCCAGGTACGTGTCCGGATACGCGGCGAGCTTGTGGGCGACGGTCTCGACACTCCCGGCCCACTGGGCGACCACCTCGGGCGTGTAGTGATGCGCATACACCGCCGGAAGGTGCTCGCTCACGGCGAAGGTGTCGTCGTAGCGGCCGCCCTCGCGGAGCATCGCGATGTCCTCACGCAGCTCGTTGCGCAGTTCGTCAGCTGCGTCGCCCAGGATGCCGCGCGCGTCCGGACCGAGCGCCCGCGGGTTGGTCGTCTCGGTGACCTCACCCAGCGAGACGAGCTCGAAGTCAGGGTCTGCTGCAAACATGGCCTGCACGCGCGCGGCCGCCGCACCGGCGTCTGGCGCGTCGACGGCGAGCACCAGCTCAACCCTGTTCCGGCCCCCTCCGGGCTCGGCCTCGCCGGCCGCGACGCTGACCACGGCGGTCACGTCGTCGTCGAGCTCGTAGAACGCGTCGTGCGCGTCCGGACCGAGCGGTGCGGCGCAACGCGCCGGGACGAGGAACCACGCCATTGCCGCCCACCGTACCCGCCAAGGGTCGTCTCGTTGAGCAGTTCGTCTGGGTAACAGAGGACGGCGAACCGCCAGTAGCCGATCCAGACCTGCAACCGCGATCGGGCCATGTCGGCCGTAGCGACCCTGAGCTGCGCCGAGTGGTCCAGCCGAGGGCTATGTGTACATCGTCGATCGCGCCGACCAAGCGGGCGAGGAGCCGGCCGACTTCATGATCAACAAGCTGGTCGAGATCGACGAGCACGGCGAGTGCTCGGTCCGCGACCTGCCGCCCGCTTGAGAGGCGCCGACCGGAATCGAACCGGTGTTCACGGCTTTGCAGGCCGCTGCGTAGCCACTCCGCCACGGCGCCGGGGGACTTGAACTCTAGCCGCCGATGCCCAGGACGCCGACCATCAGCGGCACCCCGATGAGGATCAGGATGGCGCCGATGACGTCGAACGAGAAGCCGTTGCGGACCATCTGGGTGATCGGGACCACGCCCGAGCCGTAGACGATCGCGTTCTGGGGCGTCGAGACCGGGAGCATGAAGCCGAACGAAGCCGCGAAGGTAGCGGCGAGGGCCGGCACGAACGGGTCGATGTTCGCGGCCATCGCGACCGGGATGACGATCGGAACCACGATCGTGGCGCTGGCCGTGTTGCTGGTGGTCTCCGAGATCAGGATCGCCAGCACGACCGCGAAGATCGTGATCGCCAGCTCGGAGCTGACCCCGAACGCGTCGGCGCCCGAGGTGCCGATCGTCTCCGCCAGCCCGGTGTCCGCCAGCAGCGAGCCGAAGATGATGCCGGAGCCGAACAGGATCACGGTGCCCCAGTCGATGTCCTTGGCCTCGCTCCAGGTGAGCGTGAACTCGCGCCTGGGCCAGCTCACCGGCAGCAGGAACAGCAGCGACGCGGCGAGGATGGCCACGATGCCCTCGTCGAGGTGCTCGGTCAGCTCCGCGTAGGCGGTCGAGTCGTCGCCCGCCACGATGCCGACGACGCCGGGGGCGATCCAGAGCGTCACGGCCGTGGCGAAGGCGATGAGCGTGTTCTTCTCCTTGCGCGAGAGCCGGCCCAGCTTCGCGCGCTCGGAGTGGATGTACTCCTCGACGCCTTCGAGCCGCTTGATCTCGGGCCGGTTGAGGAGCAGCAGGATGATGCAGAGCACGACGAACATCGCGGCGCAGATCGGGAGGGCGGCGACTATCCACTCGGCGAACGTGATGGGCTCGCCGGTGGCCTCCTCGATCAGCCCGCGCCCGATCAGGTTCGGCGGGCTCCCGACGGGCGTCAGCAGGCCGCCGACGCTCGCGCCGTAGGCGAGCATCAGCATCAGGGCGACGCCGACGCGCAGCTTCAGCGGATCGAAGCCCTCGCGGCCGCTCTGCTTGGAGATCAGGTTCGCCAGCGTGCCGAGGATCGCGATCGCGGTCGGCAGCAGCATCGCCACCGTCGCCGTGTTCGAGACGAACGCCGAGAGGACGCAGGTGACGCCGCCGAACGCGACGATCGTGCGCGTCGTCGTCTTCCCGACGCCCGGCAGCGCCAGCATCCGGAACGCGAAGCGGCGCGCCAGCCCGTGCGCGAGCATCGCCTGGGCGATGATGAATCCGCCGATGAACACGAAGACGGTGGAGGAGCCGAACGGCGCGAGCACGTCGTCGGCGGACCCGACGCCGAGCACCACGAGCAGGACGATGCCGATCAGGCCGCCGACCGGGATCGGCACCGCCTCGGTGATCCACAGCACGACGACGCCGAGGAGCACGGCCGCGAGCTTGTGCTGCGTCGGCTCGAGGTCGAGCGGCAGCAGCAGGAAGATGACGATCACGGCCGGCGCCAGGAACAGCCCCGTCGTGCGCCGCGCCTTCTCGAACCGCTCCTCCGCCGGGCTCAGCTTCTCTCGACGAGGCTGCGATAGGTGCCGGCCTTGGCGATCTGCTCGAACTGATCGCCGTTGCCCTCCCCCTGCCGGCCGGGCGCCTCGACCTGGCTCATGTTCGGCCGGCTGCCGCCTCAGCGGGTCGCGAAACTCGCGGCGAGCTCGCGCGTGACGTCGGCGGTGGTCGCGGTGCCGCCGAGGTCGGGCGTGCGCGGGCCGCCGTTCGCCAGCGACTGCTCGAGGGCGCCGAGGATCGCGGCGGCCGCCTCGTGCTCACTGAGGTGGTCGAGCATCATCGCGCCCGACCAGATCGCGCCGATCGGGTTGGCGATGCCCCGCCCGGCGATGTCGGGGGCGGAGCCGTGGACCGGCTCGAACATGGACGGGTGCTCGCGCTCGGGGTTCAGGTTGGCGGAGGGGGCGATCCCGATCGAGCCGGCGACGGCGGCCGCGAGGTCGCTGAGGATGTCGCCGAACAGGTTGGTGGCGACGATCACGTCGAAGCGCCCGGGCGCGAGGACGACGAGCGCGGCGAGGGCGTCGATCAGGACCTGCTCGGTCTGTACATCCGGGTGGTGAGCCGCGGCGGCGGCGAAGCGCTCGTCCCAGAACGGCATCGTGTGGATGATCCCGTTCGACTTCGTGGCGGAGCAGATGCGGCGCGAGCGGGTGGCTGCGAGCTCGAACGCGTACGCCATGACCCGGTCGGTGCCGCGGCGGGTGAAGGTCGCCTGCTGCACCGCGAGCTCCTCCTCGGTGCCGTGGTACAGGCGCCCGCCGATCTCGGAGTACTCGCCCTCGTTGTTCTCGCGCACGATCGCCATGTCTATCTGCTCGGGCGTGACGTCGCGCAGCGGCGAGGGGATGCCCGGCCACAGGCGGATCGGTCTGAGGTTCACGTACTGGCGGAAGGCGCGGCGGATGGGGATGAGCAGGCCCCAGAGGGAGACGTGGTCGGGGACGTCGGGGCGGCCGACGGCGCCCAGCAGGATCGCGTCGGTGTCCGCCAGCGTCTCGAGCGCGTCCGGCGGCATCATCCGGCCGTGCTCGACGTAGTGGTCGCAGCCCCACGGATGCTCGGTCGTCTCGAGCTCGAACCCGTGGCGTGCACCGGCTGCGGCGAGCACCTCGAGCGCGGCGGCCGTCACCTCGATCCCGATCCCGTCGCCCGGGACCACGGCGATCCGGTGGCGCCTCCCAATGGTCATCCCACGAGTCGTATCCGCTCCCGGCCGTTGCTACGCTTGCCGTCCTCCCGGGCGATTAGCTCAGCTGGGAGAGCGCCGCCTCGACAAGGCGGAGGTCACTGGTTCGAGCCCAGTATCGCCCACCTCCTCACGAACCCCGCTCCGGCGGGGTTTCGCGTTCTCGGGCACCCACCGAGCCGGCGGCTCCACGATCACGCCACGGTCGTGGCGCGCACTGATTCCGGCTCGGATCCTGGCGAAAAGCCATAGTTTTCTGGAGTCGTTCTGGCGAAAAGGCATACTTTCTCGCCGGTGTTGAGGGGCGCTAGCGTTCAGTCCATGTTCGAGCCGATCGCCGAAGTCACGATCCCGGACCCGCGGCCGCCCGGCCCCGAGCCACAGCCGCCGGCTCCCACGCCACAGCCGGATCCGCTGCCACCGGATCCCAACCCCAAGCCGATCTAGAGCCGGTTCGGCTCGCGCTGGCGGTCGACGCGATGCTGGGCGGGACCTGGGCATCGCGGGCCGGACCCCATGTCATCCGGCGCCGTGGCGGAGTGGCTACGCAGCGGCCTGCAAAGCCGTGTACACCGGTTCGCTTCCGGTCGGCACCTCTACGCGAGGTGAGCGTCTCTTCGCTCTCGATTGCCCGTGGGAACAGGATGATGACGGCTCTATGGAGAGCGGCGGGGTCACGTTCTGGGAAAGTGGCCCGCGGTGGGACGCTCCCCCCTCACGCTCGCACTCACCGGCGACACGATGCTCGGCCGGGGTGTCGCTCGGGCCATCGCCGCCGGGGACGAGGTGCTGGACGCCGAGGTCGTGGCTCTCGCCGCCACGGCCGACCTGTTCCTGCTGAACCTCGAGTGCTGCATCTCCGAGCGGGGGGAGCCGTGGGCGGCTCCGGGGAAGCCGTTCTTCTTCCGCGCCCCGCCTCGCGCGGCCGAGCTGCTGGCGGAGTGGGGCGTGGACTGCGTGACGCTGGCCAACAACCACGCGCTCGACTATGGCCCCGAGGCGCTGCTCGACACGTTCGCGCACCTGGAGGCCGCCGGGATCGCGTGGGTCGGCGCGGGCGTGGACGAGCGGGCGGCGCGGGCGGCGCACGCGGTCGGGGACGTCGCCGTCGTCGCCGCCACCGACCATCCCGCCGACTTCGCCGCCGGGCCGGACACGGCCGGCGTCGCGTATGCCGCCCTCGCGAACGGCGTGCCGGAGTGGCTGCGCGGCGCCGCGCAAGGAGCGATCGTGCTCGTGCACTGGGGGCCGAACATGACGCGCGCTCCCGTCCCCCACGTGCGCCGCGCCGCCGGCGCGCTCGTCGACGCAGGTGCCACCCTCGTGGCCGGACACTCCGCCCACGTCCCCCACGGCGCGGCGCGGCGCACCCTGTACGACCTCGGCGACTTCCTCGACGACTACGCGGTCGACGAGCACCTGCGCAACGACCTGGGCCTGCTGTTCCTGGTGACGATCGAGAACGGCGGCGTGACCGCCGAGGCGGTGCCGCTGGCGCTCGACTTCTGCCGCACCCGACTGGCGCACGGCGCGGACGCCGCGCTCGTCGCCGACCGCTTCGCCGAGGCCTCTCAACAGCTCGGCGCCCAAGCGGAGGTCACGAGCGGCCGCGCGCGCGTCCGGCTCTCGTGAGCTACATCTGCGCACCAACCGTCCGATCACACCGGGTGAGACGCCATGCACGGTTGCGATCACGACGGATTCCACAGCGGCCAGGGCCGCTACAGCGCGGAGACCGAGACGCTCCGCTACATCGTCATCTGCGACGGTTGCGGCTCCGAGCTGCGCGAGGTCGGCGCCGAGCGGTACGCGCCGGCGTTCAACACGCGCGGCAATGACACGCACGTGACCGGCTAGTACCCTCGACAACTGCCCCGGCGTCGAGCACCATTCCAGGGGTGCAGGTGATCGCCGCCCTCACGATCTGGACGCTGTTCTCGTGCTTCCTGATCTTCCCGCTCGTGGGCTTCCCGGTGCTGCTGCGCACGACCGCGGGGACGCTGCTCGCGGCCGAGGGCGTCGCGCTGATGATGTGGGGCTACGGGAGCCAGGGCTGCCAGGAGCGGCCGTGCGCGCCGGTCGCCGAGCTCGGCCACGCGGCCGCCTCGATCGACATCCCGCTGCTGACGGTGGCGCTGGTGGCGCTCGCCGTCGTCCGCGGCGTGCGAACGTGGCGGCGGGCGCCCGACTCGCCTAGCGCCAGCGGACCACGCGTGTCCGCGGGCCCCTGAAGCGGTCGCCGTCCGGCGCCGTCCAGCGCACGTGGTAGGAGCGGCCGCGCCGGTAGCGCGTGGTCGCGCGCCAGTACCCGCGCCGGTCGGTGCGGTCGCGCTTCAGGCGCCGCCACCTCCGGCTCCCGCGGTTGCGGTAGCGGATCTCCACCCGCGTCCGCCCGTCGGCCGGGCGGACGAGCCCCCACAGCCGCACCCGCCGGCCGTCCCGGCGAGCCACCAGCGGCAGCCGGAAGCCGTTGTAGGCGCGCTTGCGCTCGCCGTCCGCGTAGCGCAGGCCGGACTCGAACCCGCCAAACCGGTCGCGGCCCTCGCGCGGCAGGTCGTCCCGCATCAGGTACTGGGAGATCGCGCGCACGCGGCCGCGGCCCCAGGCGATCCGCTCGCCGATCGACCGCCACTCGGCCTGCCGCGTCTCGCTCACCCCGTAGTTCGGGTCCGGCCTGCTCTGGATCCCGAACTCGGTGAGGTAGATCGGCAGCTTGCGCCGGATGTTGCGCGACCGCGCGGCGCGGTCGAGCGCCCGCACGAGCCGGCCCAGCGACCCGATCGTGACGTCGTTCCTGCGGCGCGACACGAAGAACGGCCCGCTGCGCGTCGTGTACGGATGGTGCGCGTAGCCGTCGGCGTCCAGCCGCTGGCACCGGCGATACTCGCGGAAGCGCCGGTTCAGGCACAGCGCGCGCCGCATGAACTTGATCGGGTGGACGACGTTCGAGTTCCCGCGCGGGGCGGTCTCCCCCATGATCACGCGGTCGCGCCGGTTGCCGGTGCGGTCGAGCGCCTTCTCCGCCCGTTTGAACAGCCGCCGGTACAGGCGCGGCGAGTACGGCTTGCCGCGGCGGTACTGCGGGCCCAGGAACTGCGGGTGGTTGGGCTCGTTCCAGATCGACCAGTAGTCGATCCGGTCCCGGAACTGGCGCCCGGCCGCCTTCATGAAGCGGTAGAAGCGGGACGGGCTGGGATAGTCGACGCCGTCGCCGGCGAGCGTCGCCCAGTCCGGGCCGGGCCCGCTGGGCGTCATCAGCACGCGGATGCCGCGCCGCTCGGCGTCGGCGACGATCCGCTCGTAGATGCTCCAGTCGTAGGCGGCGGGATCGGTCTGCCGGAAGTCCGGCCGCGAGCGGCTGCCGGCGCGCGGCGCGACGTCGCGCCAGTAGAGCACGACGCGGATCCAGTGCACGCCGAAGGCCTCGATCTCGTTGAACACCTGCTCGCGCACGGCCGGGTTGTGGCTGCGCAGCTCGCGCGAGGCCTCGAAGATGGTGAACTGCGACTTGCGCGCCTGCGCGGCGGGTGCCGCGACGGCGAGGAGCAGGAGGGCCGCCAGCAGCGCGCGCATCACAGGCCCGCCGGGTGCCGGGCGACGTAGCCGCGCGTGGAGCGGCGCTCCGGCCGCCACCGCGGGCCCTTCTCGTCGCGACCCGAGGTGTCGAACCGCAGGCCGGCGATCACCACGTAGGCGTGGCCGCCGTGGGCGTAGACCGTGATCCAGTCGCCGCGGCCGCGACGGGCCCACGACATCAGGCCGCTGGAGTCCAGCGGGCGGTCGAGAAGGCCGGCGCCGTGCAGTGCGTAGGAGACGGCGCCGGAGCAGTCGTAGCCGGAGTCGCGGAAGCGGCCGTGGCCGCCGCCGTAGCGGTACGGCTTGCGGGTGATCCGGTTGGCGGCCTCGATCGCCTCGCGCACCTGCGGCGGCGCGCCGGGCGGGGAGACGGCGGTGCGGCCGTCGGCGGAGAGCCTGGCGCGGCCCACCGAGGCGGCGGTCTCGACGCGATCGCGCATTCCGTCCGCCTGGCGGCGGGACACGCGGCCGTCCACGCGCAGCTCCTCGGCGCGCTCGTAGCCGCGCACGCTGCGGCGGGTGGCCGGCCCGAACCGGCCGTCGACCCCGGTCGGGTGGCCGAGCTGGGTCAGCCAGGACTGCAGGACGCGCACGTCGTGGCCGGTGTGGCCGGTGCGCAGGGGGCGGTCGCCGAACGCGGCGACCGCCGCTGGCGGGTTGGCGGCAGCGAAGGCGGCCGCGAGCGCGAGCGCGCAGGCAGGCGCATTCCGGTGCAAACGAGCTCCTTCCGTCGTTTCCGAGGGAGCCGGGCCCCGCCGCCGAGACCTCTGGTCGCAGGCGGTGGGCGGTGGCTCGCGCTGGAAGTGGCTGCGCTACGCCGCGAACGGCGATTCGCCCACGGCGGCAAGAAGCCGCCATTGGGTCCCCCGGCCGCCCGGGCCGCGAACCTAAAGGGTCTGACCCGTTAGGTCTGGCAACTCGGGCGGTTCAACGTGTACGAGGGCTCATAACGCGGCCGGCAGGCCAGAGTTGCGGTCCGGCTCGCGGACCACGCAGGCGGCGGCGTAGGCGTCCACCTCGTCCAGCGTCTCCCCCGCCAGGAGCGCCTCGGTCAGCGCGTCGAGCTTCTCGCGGTGCTCGGAGAGCAGCCGCGCGACGGAGTCGTGCGCCTCCTCCACGATCCGGCGCATCTCCTCGTCCACGAGCCGCTGGGTGCTCTCGGAGACCTCCGCGGCGCCCGGGAGCAGCGGGCCCTGCCCGTCGCTCGGGATCACCGCTATCGGGCCGATCGCCTTGCTCATCCCCCACCGCCCCACCATCTGGCGCGCGATCGCGGTGAGCTGCTGGATGTCGGACTCCGCGCCGGCGCTGATCGACCCGTACACGAGCTCCTCGGCGACCCGGCCGCCGAGCGCGACCTTGATGCGGGTGACGAGGTACTCCTCGTCGTAGTTCGTGCGCTCCTGGTCGGGAGCGGACAGGGTGACGCCGAGGGACATCGTGCGCGGGATGATCGACACCTTGCGCACCGGGTCCGCGCCCGGGGTGAGCATGCCGACCAGCGCGTGGCCGGCCTCGTGGTAGGCGGTGCGGCGGCGCTCGGGCTCGCTGAGCACCGTGCCGCGCGGCGCGCCCAAGACGATCTTCTCCAGCGCGTCCGTGAAGTCCGCCTCGGCCACCTGCTCGTGGCCGCGCCGCGCCGCGAGCAGCGCCGCCTCGTTGGCGAGGTTCGCGAGGTCGGCGCCGACCATGCCGGGCGTGGAGGCGGCGAGCCGGTCGAGGTCCACGTCGGGGCCGAGCGGCAGCGACCGCGTGTGGACGTCGAGGATCTTGCGCCGCCCGTCCTTGTCCGGCGGCGGGACGGTGACCCGGCGGTCGAAGCGGCCGGGGCGCAGCAGCGCCGCGTCGAGCACCTCGGGCCGGTTGGTGGCGGCCACCACGATCACCGCGGCGCCGGACTCGAAGCCGTCCATCTCGGTGAGGATCTGGTTCAGCGTCTGCTCGCGCTCGTCGTTGCCGCCGCTGAACGGGCCCGCGCCGGAGGAGCGCGAGCGGCCGATCGCGTCGAGCTCGTCGATGAAGATGATCGCCGGCTGGGACTCCTTGGCCTGGTTGAACATGTCGCGCACGCGGGAGGCGCCGATGCCGACGATCGCCTCCACGAACTCGGACGCGGAGATGGAGAAGAACGGCGTGCCCGCCTCCCCCGCGACGGCGCGCGCCAGCAGCGTCTTGCCGGTGCCGGGCCGGCCCGCGAGCAGCACGCCGCGCGGGATCCGCCCGCCGAGCTTGCGGTAGCGGTCCGGGTTCTTGAGGAAGTCGACGACCTCGGTGAGCTCGGACTTGGCCTCGTCGATGCCCGCCACGTCGGCGAACGTGACCTGGGTCTGGGCGCCCTCGATCCGGCGCGCGCGGGAGCGCCCGAACGTGCCGAGCGCGCTCATCTGGCCGCCGGCGGAGCGCCGCGCGAACCAGACGAACAGCGCGACGAGCAGGATCACGGGCCCGAAGCCGAGGATCAGGTTCAGCAGGAAGCCGCGGCCCTCGTTCACCGGCTCGGCGGAGATCTCGACGTCGTTGCTCTGGAGCGTGTTCGAGAGCACGTCCGTGTCGGCGAACGTCGGGATCTGGGTCTCGAAGTTGGGCGCCGGCTCGGCGTCCCGCGGATACCGCACGGGCTCCCGGAACTCGCCGCTGACCGCGTCGCCTTGCGAGGAGATCCGGGTGACGTTCCCTCGCTCGACCTGCTCGAGGAAGGTCGGGTTGTAGGGGATCGTGACCGACTGCTCCCTGCCGGGCGCGAAGATGGCGACGGTGAGGTAGTTCAGCGCCAGCAGGGTCAGCACGAGGACCCAGAACCGCCCGCCGACGGACCGCCAGGACCCGGCGGGCCGGCCGGGCTTCTCCTCGCGGGGAAGCGGCGTGCGGGCGCGGCGCTCGTTGGGGTTGTCGGCCATCGTGAGGTGATTCTCGCAGGGTGGTGGTTGCGCTGACCGACGGCGCCGAGACCGCCCACCTGTCGGGGGAGCGCCGGGCGGAGGTCGAGGGCGAGGTCGTCGCCCGGCTCGAGGAGCGCGAGCGACGATCGCGGAGCGGCCGCTGCTAGCGCCCCGCCCGGCTCGCCGACCGCAGCGCGCTGAGCGCCTCGCCGAGCGGCGCGGCGTCCTCCGGCGTCGGCCGCAGGTCGAACGCCGAGCCCTCCGGGCGGCGCATCAGCGCCTCCCGGTGCGCGACCCGCACGCGCAGCGCGGCCTGCCAGGCGCCGGCCGCCTCCAGCGCGTCGGCGAGCGCCGCGGCCTCGTAGTGCCAGATGCGCCTGCTCCCCGGGACGGCCACCACCTCAGTCATACCGGCGGTGCCCTGGACGTTCAAGGGCTGGGGCGGGCGATCTGGACGGGGTGGCGCGCCCGGAGTCCCGCGCCGTGCGAGATCTGCTGGCGGCAGGAGACGCCGGTCGCGGCGACGACGGTGCCGGCGGGCTCGGACCGCAGCGCCGGGAACAGGCGCGATTCGCCGATCCGCATCGAGAGGTCGTAGTGCTCGCCCTCGAACCCGAACGATCCGGCCATGCCGCAGCAGCCGGCGTCGAGCTCGACGACCTCGGCGCCGGGGATGCGCTCGAGCAGCGCGACCGTGGCAGCTGTGCCGGTGAGCGCCCGCTGGTGGCAGTGCGGGTGGAGGACGATCCGCCCGGGCAGCGGGCGCAGCTCCAGCTCGCCCACGAGCTCCTCGACGAGCCGCGCCTGCCCCGCCACCGCGCGCGCCCGCGGGTCGTCGGGCAGCAGCGCGAGGTGCTCGCGGAGGGTGAGCAGGCACGAGGGCTCGCAGCCGACGATCGGCACGCCCCGCTCTGCGTACGGAGCGAGCCGCTCGACCATCGCGGCCGCCATCCCGCGCGCCTTGTCGAGCAGCCCCTTGGAGATGCTCGCCCGCCCGCAACAGCCCGCGCTCTCGAGCCGCACGCCGTATCCCGCCGCCTCCAGCAGCTCGATCGCGGCGCGGGCCACGGCGGGCTCCGTGTAGGTGGTGAAGCAGTCGGCCAGGAACACGACGTCGCCGCGCGGGCCGGGCTTGTGCTGGTGCCGGCGCACGCGCGCGAACCGCGGCAGCGGGCGGCGGCGGTCGATCCCCACGGCGCGCTCGAGCAGGGCCCGCAGCGGCTTGACCCGCCCGGGCAGGTTCGAGACCGGGGCGGTGGCGGACCCCAGCCGGTTGGAGGTGCGGACCGAGCCGAACAGGCGGCTGCGCAGCGGCACGCCGTGGACGTCCTGGTAGTGCGAGAGGAACTCGGCCTTCATCGTCGCCATGTCGACGCTGAGCGGGCACTCGCTCTTGCACGCCTTGCACTCGAGGCAGAGGTCGAGGATCTCGTGCAGCCGCTCGTCCCCCAGGGCCGCCATCGGGTCAGGCGACGAGAGCGCCTTCACCAGCGCGTTCGCGCGCCCGCGCGTGGCGTGCTCCTCCTCGCGCGTGGCCATATACGACGGGCACATGATGCCGATGCCGGTCTTGCGGCAGGCGCCGATCCGCTGGCAGCGGTCGGCCGCCGCGCGCATCCCGCCGTCGAACGCCATCCGGGTGCGGAGCGGGCCGGGTGGCGGGAGCGCCGGGTCGCGCAGGTCGTCGGTCATCGGCGCCGCGTCGACCATCACGCCGGGGTTGAGCCGGTTGTGCGGGTCGAACAGCGCCTTCACGCGCCGGAACGCCTCGTAGAGGTCGTCGCCGAAGATGCGCCGGTTGAACTCGCTGCGCACGCGCCCGTCGCCGTGCTCGCTCGAGTTCACGCCGCCGAACTCGGCGACGAGCTCGACGACCTCCTCCGCGACGGCGCGCATCGTCTCGATCCCGCCGGGCGCGGTGAGGTCGACATACGGCCGGATGTGCAGGCAGCCGACCGACGCGTGGCCGTAGAAGCCGGCCTCCAGGCCGTGGCGGTCGAGCACCTCGCGGAAGCGGGCGACGTAGTCGTTCAGCCGCTCCGGAGGCACCGCCGTGTCCTCGACGAATGCCAACGGCCGGCGGGCGCCGCCGCCGGCGGCCATCATCAGGCCGAGGCCGGACCTGCGGACCTTGGTCAGCGCGTCCTGCGCGGCGGCGGTCTCCGCCCGCAGCGTGTGGTAGGCCGCCCACTGGATGCGATCGAGCTGCGCGCGCGCCTCGTCCTCGGTGTCGCCGAAGAAGGTGACGAAGAGCAGCGCCTCGGGGTCGCCGTGGAGCGTCTCGGCGAGCCGGCGGTACTCGATCCGTGACCGCGAGAGGTCGAGGATCGTGCGGTCGATCAGCTCGACCGCCGCGGGCTTCAGCGGGAGCACGTCGCCGGTGGCGGCGATCGCGCCCTCCAGCGAGTCGAAGTGGCCGACGGCGAACAGGCGGGCTTTCGGGAGCCGGACGAGGCCGACCGTCGCGCCGGTGATCGCCACCAGCGTGCCCTCGGAGCCGGTCACGAGCTTGGCGAGGTCGGGGTGCCGGTCCAGCCGGTAGCCGCCGGACTGGCGCCAGTGCTTCGGGTAGTCGTCCGCGATCGCCCTGGCGTGGTCGCGCAGGATCTCCGGCAGGCCGGCACGGACCGCCGCCTCCAGCGAGCCCGGAGGGCCGGGGCCGCCGTCCGGCCCTAGCGTCGCCCGCGAGCCGTCGGAGAGGACGACCTCGAGCTCGTGCACGTGGTCGACCGTCGAGCCGTAGACGATCGAGTGGCTGCCGGCCGCGTTGTTGCCGATCATGCCGCCGATCGTGGCCCGGTTGGACGTGGAGGCGTCCGGCCCGAACCCGAGGCCGTGGCGGTGCGCCGCGCGGTTGAGGTCCTCCTGCACGACGCCGGGGCCGACGCGGACACGTCTTGTGTGTGAGTCGATCTCGCCGATGGCGTCCATGTGGCGCGAGGTGTCGAGCACGATCCCGTCGCCGCCGACGCCCTGGCCGGAGAGGCTCGTGCCGGCGCCGCGGGTGACCACCGGCACTCCGTGGCGCACGGCGATCGCGATCGCCGCCGCGACGTCGTCGGCGTCCCGCGGGAAGGCGACCAGCAGCGGCTCGCGCGCGTACATGCTCGCGTCGGTCGCGAACAGGTGGCGCGTGTACGCGTCCGCGCGCACGTCGCCGCGCAGCTCGCGCGCGAGCGCATCCGCGATGTGTGACACCTCGTCGATCAGAGTGGTCTACCCGGTGCGACGCAGGAGCCTGTCGTCGGCGGCGGCAGGGCCGCTCGCGCGCGGGCGCGGCCGAGGTTCAGGCCGGCCGCGCCGTCCGGACGGGCGAGCGTGTGC
>JBOGYU010000052.1:0-15575 GCA_050696935.1 Solirubrobacteraceae bacterium
GCCCTGCCTCGCGCGCCGGCCGCCGGCGTGCGCGACATCACCGAGCAGGGGTTCGCGCAGGCGTTCGCGCGCGCGTACCTGAGCTGGGACGCGCGGCGCCCCGACCAGCATCAGCGGCAGGTCGCCGCGTTCCTGTCCGCAGCGCTCGACGGCGACGGCGGGCTGCAGATGCCGCCCCGAGGCCGGCAGCAGGTGCTGTGGAGCGCCGCGGTCCAGGACCAGACTGATGCGCACGGCGATCGCGTGATCACGGTGGCCGTGCAGACCACGCGCCAGCTGCTCTACCTGGCCGTCCCCGTGCACCGGACGCGGCGCGGGTTCCTGGTCGTGCCGCGCTACCCGGCGCTGGTCGGGCCGCCCGTCAGCGACCCGGGAGCCGCGCCGGCAGAAGAGCGCGACGTCGGCGACGGCGCGCTGCGGGCGGTGGCCCAGCGGGCCGTGACGAACTATCTCGCCGGCCAGCGGACCAACCTGCTCGCCGACCTCGACCCCGCCGCCGTTGTCTCGCTCCCCACGACGGTCCTCGACGTGCGCTCGGTGCGCTCGATCACGAAGGCGGCTGGCGACCGGGTGGCCGTCGAGGTTGCCGCCGCGGACGACGCCGGCATCCAGTGGACGCTGCGATACGAGCTGACCGTCGTACACCGCGACCGCTGGTACGTCCGCGCAATCGAACCCGACCCAGTCGCCGCCGGAGGCCGGCCATGACAAGCGCCGCCTCCTCGCGCCAAAGGCGCGGCTGTCACTCGCCGTGTCGGACGCGCCGGGCCACGCTCTCGTGGCCGCGGCGTCTCGAAATCACAACCCTGGAGGTGACCGGTGACCGGTCTGTCCCTCAAGCAGGCGATCGTGTGGACGCTGGTCGCCGCACTGCTCGTGACCGTGGCGGCCACCGCGCTGCTGCTGGCGGCGCCGGACCTGGCGCAGGCGGCCAGCGACACCAGCCGGAAGGTGGGCGACGAGGCCAAGGGCTGGCTCACGGTGCTGTTCCTCGTGGTGGCCGGCTTCGCCGCGCTGCCGGTGATCGGCCGGCTCGACGTCGGCCGCGGCTTCGCCTTGGCCGCGCTCGTGCTGATCCTCGGCGGCCTGGCGTTCGCGCAGGGCAGCGTCCGGACCGCGATCGACAGCATCTGGTCGTCGATTGGCTAGTGGCCGTGCGCACGCCCATCCCGATCCGCACGAGCGGGCCGCCCGTCTGCCCGAACGCTTCGATCCACGCCGCCTGAGCCGTGGACGACTCCGGCAAGGTCGTCATCAGGTCGTTTCGGCTGGTCTTCGACCGCGGCTACCGGCGCCTGTTCAAGATCGACCGCTACCGGCTGCCGTTCGCCTACGGCCTACCGATCCTCGGCATCTTCTACGCCGCCCTCGTCGCGCTCGCCCTGGTGCTCGTAGCCAAGCTGCCGGTCGCCGGCCCGGCCCTCGCGGCGCTTCCGCCGCCGATCCACTGGGTCGCGATCCCGGTGGGGCTGTCGATGGTGATGCTGCACTGGCGTCCCGACGGCCTGAAGCCGCACGCGGCGCTGTGGGCGTGGCTCGAGGCGGCCTTCACGGTCCGGGATCTGTCGTGCTGGCAGCCCGCCGAGCGCGACGCCGACCAGCTGGACCTCGGCGAGATCGCCTGCGCCCCCGACGGGCGCGAGGGGCGCTACCGGCCCGGACGGGTGAGCGGCCCCGCCGAGGTGTTGCTGCGCTACCCGGCGCGCGGCTGGCAGCGCGGCAGGCGGCTGCACGTTGAGCAGACATCGGACCAGCCGCTGTACGTCGGCACGCAGATCACCCTGCGCGCGGGCGAGCAGCTCGTCTTGGAGGCGCCCGAGCGATGAGTCTGCTCGCAGCGCGCGTTCCCCGCCAGCCGATCACGTTCATGTACGGCAACCTCGTCTGGGGTCCGTTCAGCGACGAGGTGTGGGCGGTCTACGGACTCGAGATGCACTCCTACGAGGGCCGACCGCGCCGGGGCAAGATCGACCTGATGGGCGACCTGGCCGATGCCGCCGACGGCCTGGAGGCCGACTTCCAGCTGCTGCGCATCAGCCGCCAGTGGTCGCTCGAGGACTACGCCGCCGGAGCGGACGCGACCGTCGACGCGCGCAACGGCCACGTCCCCGAGTGGCGCGCGGTGATCGACGATCAGCGCGCACGCCTCGAGGGGCGCGCGATCGCGCGCCCCGAGGTTTATCTCGCGCTGCGCGTGTCGCACTCGGCACGGACGCTCGAGGCGCGCGCCGCGAGCGTCCTGCGCACCCAGCGGCGCGACGTGCGGCGCGAGCTCAAGCGCGCCTTCGGGCTCTCGGACCCGCGCGGCCTGCGCGAGAGCCAGCTCGCCGACGTGCTGGCGGACGAGCGCGACGCCTACCAGCGCCTCGCCGACTACCTCGGCTGCCAGCGCGCCTCCACCGCCACGCTGCAATGGCTGGTTTGTCGCGGCCTGTGCCGCGGGCTCGGCGAGCCCGAGATGGACGAGAACTTCCAGCCGCAGGCGATCGTCCTCGACGACGACGGCGAGCGCCGGTTCGTGCCGCTCGAGCACGACGTGCTGCGGCTGTTCGAGCCGCGCATCACGGTCATGTCTCGCGACGGCCGCTGGCCGAAGTGCCTGCGCATCGAGTCCGAGCTCGGCGAGAGCTGGCAGGCGTTCCTCACCTTCGGAGCGCTGGCCGACACGACCGTCTTCCCGGGACCAAGCGCCGAGCTGCTCTTCGCCCCGCTGGAGGCTGTCGACTTCCCCGTCGACGCCGTGTTCAGCGCTCGCCACATCAGCAACGAGAAGGCGGTGGCGATGGTCCGCCGCGGGCTTGTGCACGCCGACAACATCTTCGACGAGGAAAGCCACGGCGACCACGGGCCTAGCGCGGAGGCGGACAAGCGCCCGCAGCTGGCGCGCGAGCTCGAGGCTCGCCTCACCGGGCCTGAGCGGACGGGCCTGCTGCGCGCCTCGGTCTCGCTCGCGGTCGGCGCCGCCACGCGCGAGGAGCTCGAGCGCCGCGTGGCGCGGCTGCGCCGCGAGTACGGCACCGCCCCGAAGCTGCTGCGCCCGAGGGACCTGCAGCTGAAGCTGTTCGTCGGCCACCTGCCCGGTCAGCTCTTCCCGGTGCCGCACTACGACAGCATGCTGCTGCCGGAGGAGTTCGCGGCCATGGTGCCCACCGCCACGACGCACGTCGGCACTACGGCCGGCCCGGTGATCGCGAAGACCCTCAGCGCCGCCGAGTTGCCGGTGCTTTTCGACCTCACCGAGGCGTGCCGGTCCTCGCGCCCGCCGTCGGTGCTGTGCGCCGGCACCCCGGGCTCGGGCAAGACGATGCTCCTGCAGTACCTGATGTTCCTCGCGGTCCTGCAGGGCTCGCTGGTCTGCGACATCGACCCCAAGGGCGATCACCGCTGGACCGACCTGCCGGAGATCGCCGACCGCGTCGAGGTCATCGAGCTGTCCGGCGACCCCCAGTGGCAGGGGCTGCTCGACCCGCTGCGCGTCGGCGACGAGCACACGCGCGAGGACCTCGCCACCAGCTTCCTGGTGGATCTGCTTCCGATCCCGTTCCCGGCCACATGGCGCACCGAGATCCGCCGGGCCGTCCAGGCCGTCGTCGGCCGGCCGCAGGCGCGGCAGGCCACCTGCCTCGACGTCGTCCGAGAGCTCCTGCAGGGCGAGGAAGACGCGCGCGCGGCCGGCCGCGCCATCGAGACGTACGCGCGCGGGGGCCTCGCGCGGCTCGGCTTTGCCACGCCCGACCGGATCCCGCCGCGCATCGCCGCGAAGCAGGTCACAAGCATCCGTATCCGCAAGCTGCCGCGCCCGCTGCCCGGCACACCGAAGAGCGAGCTCTCCGAGGACGAGCGCATCGGCCAGGCCGTCCTGCGCCTGATGATCGCGCTCGCCATGCGCATCCTCAGCTCCGACCGCACCCGCCACAAAGTCGTCGGCTTCGAGGAGGCCTGGTTCCTGCTCCAGGAGCCCGCCGGCCAACGACTCATCGAACACCTCAACCGCTGGGGGCGCTCGGAGTTCGCGAGCCCGATCCTCGTGACCCACCTGCTCGCCGAGGCCGAGCAGATCGACAATCTCATCGGCGCGCGCTTCATCTTCGGCCAAGAGTCCGAGGTCGAGGCCATCAAGGGACTCGGGCTGCTCCGCCTCGACCGCGACGACGACCGGCTCGTGCAGCGGCTGCTCTCCTACCGCAAAGGGCTCGCCATGTTCCGCGACTACGAGGGCCGTGTCGCGCCGATCCGCGTCGACCCCGGCCCCAGGCTGCTCGAGGAGCTCGACACCACGCCCGGTGGCGAGACCGGTGCGATCGCGGCCTGATCGCCCCCTTCGCGGGCGCCGGCGGGCGGCGCTGACGGCAGCGCTCAGCGCGCTCGCCTTGCTGACCGCCAGCGCGCACGCCCGCGCGGAGCCCGTCGTCTACCAGTCCGATCCCGCGACCATCGACTGCGCCGCGGATCCCGGCGACACGCCCGAGGGCTGCCCGCCGACGAGCGGGGCGACCGACGCTCAGGAATCGTCGCCGCGTGGGGCGTCGACTCGCGGGCAGCGCGACGGCGGCGCCGCGGACAGCCCACCCGATGACCAGGCCTCGCCCGACCCGCAAGCCGGCAATGGGACAGCGCCGTCGACACCGCCCGGTGCCGACACCACCTCCGGAACCGGGGCCGGCGACCAGCAGCCCTCCCCCGCCACCGCCGGCGACCCGTTCAGCGACCTGGGTGGGCGATCGCCGTCCTGCCGCCGGGGCGCCGCGGGACAGGGCTCGGCCAACTGCCGGTCCACGGGATCGCCGGCTCACAGCCACCCGATCGGCAACTACACGTACGACATCAAGATCGACACAGGGGTCACCCACTTCACCGACAACCTGCTCGCCGCGCTGCAGACGATCGCGAGCTTCCTCTGGCTCGGCTTCCTCTACGCCATCAAAGGCGTCCTGCTGGCCCTCGACTGGGCGTTCCACCTCAACTTCATCAACACGAACATCAACAAGGTCCAGGGCGGCCTCCTGACCATGGACGGCATCTTCGGCCTGGACTCCGGCTACTTCTCGCTCGCGCTCAGCCTCGCCGCCCTCTGGGGCATGTGGCACGGCTTCGTCCGCGGCAAGTACATCGAGACCATCGCGGGACTCGGCGCCTGCGTCGGCCTCATGCTCATCGCCCTGGTCATCGTGCACGACCCCGCCGGCACCGTCGGCAAGGTCGGCAACTGGGGTGACGCCGCCGGCCGGGAAGTCGCATCCGGAGTCGCGGGCGCCGTCCAGCCCGGCAACCGCGGCCAGGCGCAGGAGGACGGCCTCGACCGCGGTGCCCAGGCGATCTTCGACACGATCGTCCTTCGGCCCTGGTGCGCGCTCGAGTTCGGGGACGTCAACTTCTGCTTGAGCAAGCCGCCGACGGACGCGAAGTACTACGACGGCGCCGGCGAGTTCAGGGACAACGCCGCCGCGGCGCCCACAGTCGCCGACCTTTGGCTGCGGTTTCCCGCGAACGGCAACGAGCGCAACAAACTCTACGAGGCATGGAAGGACGACAGCGACACCGTGACTCGGCCGAGGGTCGAGATGATGCAAGGGCAGTCGACCGGGAAGCGGCTGGCTCTCCTCGTCATCATCATCGTCGGCCTGCTGGGCGCGCTGCTGTTGCTGGGCTGGCTCGCGTTCTGGCTGATCGCGTTCGCCGCGCTCGCGCTCTTCTTCCTCCTGATCGCGCCGTTCGTCCTCCTCCTGCCGGCATTCGGCGAGGCGGGTCGGCAGGGCTTCATCACGTGGGGCAAGCGCCTATTGGGCGCTCTGATCGCCAAGTTGCTTTACGCGATCGTGCTCGGCGTCGTCATCTACGTCGCGGCGGTGATCGCCGAGATGGGCAACCCGGGCGGGCTCGGCTGGCTCGGCGTCTGGGTCATCGAAGCCATCTTCTGGTGGATGGCCTTCCTGAAACGTCACGAGCTCGTGAACCTGCTCACCCTGAACGCCGTTCACGGCGAAGAGGGCGGCCGGACGCGCCGCGACGGGCTGGCCGGCCTCTACTACAAGACCCGGCTCGCGCAGGAGGCGATGCGAACCGTCCGCCGTCCGGTCATGCGTCAGGTCCGGCGGCAGGCCGCGCGCGAGAGCATGACCGAGGCCGGCGCGGCACGGTCCGTGGCTCGGGAACGCCTGGCCCACCATGCCGAGCGAGGCCTGGACCTCGAGTATCAGCAGTCACGGCGCAAGCTCCGCGAGCGACGGGATCTACAGAATGAGCTGAAAGGCGTCGAGACGGCGTTGCGGCCGGCGGATGAGGCGCGTGCCCTGCAGGGCGCCGGGACGCCGCATGCAGCGCCGCTCCCGATCGAAACGGAGAACCGGCTGCGGGCTCGGCGAGAAGCCTTGCAGGACATGATCACCGCCCCGGAGATGCGCGAGGCCGAGCAGACGGTGCGTCGGGCGTCGGAGAACGAGGCCGCTCATGGGCGGCGATGGACCGCCGAGGATCACGACCGGTGGATCGAGCGCAGGCGCCGAGAGCTCGCCCAGCGCGCTCCCGCCGCGAACGATCCGGCGTATGCGGCCTGGATGGACCGGCGACTCATGGCCGCCGGGATCAACCCAATCGACTTCCGGGGAGCCGCGCCCGAAGAACAGCGGCAGCTTCTCGAGCGTGCTGCTCGTGCGAGCGAGATCCAGCGCGACCTCGCCCGGGGCGTCCCGGAGGAGGGCGACGTCGAGCGCCTCGGCCATCGCGACCTTCGAGCTATACGGCGGACCGTCCACGACGACGAGTGGCGCAGGGCCCGCACGCAGGCCCGTCGCGCGATCCACCGCGAGGCGTGGAGACGTCGTGCGCGGGAGAACGTGTTCCGGGTCCGCCGCTGAACGATCTGTTGCGACTTTGCGACGGCCATGCCAAAGAACTCCGCCGACGCCGCCCACCGACTCCAAGCCGACGGGGTGCCACGCTACGGTCCACTCCATGTCGACGCTTCGCGTCGCCTGCCGGACTCCATGGGGAAGCCAGTGTGACCTCGTGGCGCTCCACGGGCATGTGATCGTCCCTCGAGAGCTCGGTCACGTACGAGCCCTGTGGTGGCTGAGCGACGAGCATCATCCGTGCCTCGCGGTTGCGCCGCTGAGCGTGCTCGAGCGACACACCGGCGCCGAAATCGGGATCTCGCCGTACTGCGTGCCGGTCGAACGCTGGAACGAGGCCGCGAGGGCCGAGCCTTGGCTGCCCGTGGTGCCGGCTGGCTGCGAATCCGAACAGAACTCGGACGTCACCACGTCTCTGGAGCTTGAATCGCTCCCGCTGCCCAGTCCGTCGTCCGGCCGGATCGACCGCGAGCTCGACCACAGTCGCTCTGCTGGCGATCGATTGCGTGAGGGCTCGTATGCCGTCTCACGGCTCTTCGGCGGCGTTCGCCGGCTTGTCGTCGTCGGGGCGCTCGCGATCGCTGTTCTAGCGTGCGCCAACTACCTCGCCGGCACCGCGGTGTGGCTGTGGAACCTGCGGCAAGGCATGACGAGCGCGAGGATCGAGCAGGGGGTCGTGCTGATCTTCGCGGCGCTGCTGTTCTCGGCGTTGACCGGTTTGTTCAGGGAGCGCTTCGCGACTCCTCACGGCATCCGGCCTCTTCCCTATCGCGGCGACGGACGGGAACGCCAGCCGGTGCTGTACACCGTGCTGGATGGCTACCGACTGGGCGTCGCGCTGCAGTTGCTCGCCTTCGGAGCGTTTGTGATCTTCTAGCGTGGAAGGGCGGGTGACCATGCTCCAGCGTCGCATCAGGCAGATCGCGGCCGCCGCGGGACTTCTGACGGCGCTCATCGCCGGCTGCGGCGAGGACTCCGAGGCCGACTACAGCGCGACGCGCTTCTCGGAGTGCCTGACCGCGCGTGACCTAGCTCCCGAGAAGATGGATACCAGCCCGTCGTCGGAGCGCTACGTCGACGCCCTCGCTCGCATCGGCGCAGAAGCCATGCGCCAGAACGGGGCGCTTGAGGCCTTCGCCAATGACTCCATGCCGGGCGCGTCGACGCTCTACTTTCTCTTCTTCGACGACGCCGACAGCGCCCGAGACGAGCAGCAGCGGCTCGAACGCGTCGCGCGCGAGGAGCAGGCCGACGACCGACTGGTGGTCCACGGCAACCTGCTCACCGTAGGTCCCGAGCAGACCGAAGCGCAGAGCCGCGTCGTCGACGAGTGCCTGAACGAGAGCGAGAGTTAGGCGGAGACTCTCCCGACGACTGGGTCGGACACGTCGGCCATCACGTAGCGGCGCCCGAATCCTGCACGTGCGTTCCGAGCTATGCGAGTCGTTGCCGGGCCCGCATCGGCCCGGGGTGACCGCGCAGCCCCCGGCAACTACAGGAGTGATGAAGCCGCTTCGCGCATCGGCGCCCGCGGAGTAAGCGTGGGCGAACCGCGACGGAAGCTCGCCTTCGCGGGCGCCGCGGTGGTGCTTCTGGGGATCACCGGCTTCCTGGCGCTGCGCGATCCCGGTTCCGCCCTCCAACGCGATGCGCGGCCTGAGCGACCAGCCAGCCCGTCCGCGATCCGAGCCGAGCCGCCTGCCGGGTCGGAGCCGGGCGCCACCGGCGACGCGCGCGGCTCGCCTCCGCCCGCATCGCCAGCGCCCTCGGCGACGCCGACAGCCAGCGCCACGCGAGGCGAAGGCGAAGCCAGGAACGCGCCCGCCATCGCGCCCCGCGATGCGCGCGCGGTGGCCGCGGCGGCTCGCGCGTTCCTCGAGGGCTACCTGCCGTACAGCTACGGCCGCGCCCAGGCGCAACGGATCCGAGCGGCGGCGACCCCGCTGCTGCGCGAGTTGGAGGCGTCGCCGCCGCGAGTGCCCGCGAGCGTCGCCCGGGCTCGTCCGCAGCTGATCTCGGTGCGTGCCGAGGCGGCGACCGGCGGTTCGGACGTCGACGTCGTGGCTGTGGTCGAGGATGGCCGGCGCCGGTATCGCATCCCGCTCGCGGTGCGGGACACCGGCCGCCGCTGGGTCGTAACCGCGGTCAGCGGTTGACGCCCGTGTCCATCCTCGTCGAGCCGCACCTCGCCCGGCGCCTGATCGCTGCGAGCGCCGTTGCGATCGCCCTGCTGGGGCTGTTGCTCGTGCTCCTGGTGGCGACATTGATGGGCGGGCTGGCGCCGCCGAGCACGTGCGGACCGGGAGCGGGCACGCCCTACGCGCCGTCGCGCGCGGCTCTGGCCGACATTCCTGGCAACTACCTGCAGTGGATCCGCCAGGCGGGGGACCGCTACGAGCTGGACTGGAGCGTGATCGCCGGGATCTACTCGATCGAGACAGACTTCGGTCGCCTCGACGCACCGGGCGTGCGGTCGGGAGAGAACAGCGCTGGCGCCGGCGGGCCAGGCCAGTTCCTCGAGCCGACGTGGAGGGTCTTCGGCGTCGACGGCGACGGCGACGGCGTCAAGGACCGCTACAACCCGGCAGACGCTATCCCGGGCACTGCGAACCTCCTTCGCCGGAGCGGCGCGCCGGCTGCCTATCGGCGCGCGATCTTCGCCTACAACCACGCCAGCTGGTACGTCGACGACGTCCTCTCGCGCGCGGGTCGCTACCGGGGCGCCGCGGAGGCCGACCCGGACGCCGTGCAGCCGGCTCTCGTCGACGACGCTTCCGCGACCGCCGCCTGCGCGGAGCTCGTGGGCGCCGGCGGGCCGGCCGATCTCAACCGGGCCATCCGGCTGAGCTTCCCGGCGGCATACCGCGGGCTGCCCGCTTGGGCGATGGCCGCCGAGCGGCCGGCCCAGCCGGTCGACGCGCGCATCTACAACGACGTGCTCTGGCTGCTGCGCCGCTACAACGTCCGCGTCACAGCCGCGCGAGAGGCCGGCCACCACACCCATGGCGACGGTACCGCAGTGGATCTCGTGCCCGCTGTGGGCGCGACCCAGCGCGACTGGGACGACACGGTTGGCCGGCTCGCCCGCGACCTGGGCTGGACCGAGAGCTGCGGGACCTCGGGCGCCCGGCCCGCGTGCGCGCTGAAGCCGGCGATCCAGTGGATCGGCTACGACGGCTACTCGAGCCACGGCTCGCCGCGGACGTGCAGCGGAGACTGCCCGGCTCACATCCACGTGTCATGGGTGTCAGGCTGCTACGGCTCGAGCGCCCTCGTGGTGCCGTGCGCCTGGGTCATGGCGTTTCCCGCGCCGAATGACGGCGACGATGGCGTCGACGAAGAGACGGTCGCCAACGCCGGCGCGCTCGCGACGCGCGACGGCGCCAGCGATGGCCGCGGGCGCGTGTAGTGCTCGATCGCCTCTCATCCATCCGCGCCGTTCCGTCCGGAGCCAGAGTTACCGTGCGCCTCGCGGGTCTACCCAACCCGTTGTTACCCCACAAATCCCACACGCAAGGAGGTCTCGGATCGTGTCCGAGCTTCCACGTAGCGTTCCCCGCGCCTACCCCAGCGTCCGGGCGCGAGTCACCCACGTCACCGCGGCGACCCATGCAGGACCGCAGCGCGTCAGACGAGCCGGAGCCAAACCGGCGCGCCGGAGACGCGCGGCCCCATCGGGGCAGACCGGCGCCGAGTCGGCGACCCGTCCGGCCGTGCGCCAGCCGATGCGCGGGGTGGCGAGATGACGTTCGGCGAGCGCTTCTACTCGGTAGCGGAGCTGGCCGACGTAACGGGCTACCACCGCGACTCGATTTATCGGGCTATCGACAGCGGCGCCCTCGTGGCGGCGAAGCCACGCGGAAAGTGGCTGATCGCCGGCGCGGCGATCGACGCGTGGCTGCATGCCGGTCGCCTACCCATCGCCGAGTCGCAGGCGACTGTCGCGTCGGCGCCGGCCCCCGCGCGCAGCCCGGCTCCGGCTCCCGCGCGCGGCGCGTCTGAGATTCGACGCACGAGCTCGGGTGCGCGAGGATCGTTTCGTGAGAGGGCACGTCGATCGCGAGCAATGAAGCGATGAGCGTAGAGCGCGTACCGTGGGAGACCGACCTGCCGTGGCGGGTCCGGTGGCGCCAGGACGGCCATAACCGGTCGCGCAGCTTCGCGACGAAGAAGGCGGCGGACAGGTTCGACCGCAGAGTGAAGGACCTGAGGGCGAGCGGCGAGCTGCACCTGCTCGATGAGGAGCCGCGCGGCACTATGACGCTGTACGACTACACGTACGACGTCTGGTGGCCGGAGTACGCCGAGGTGAACCTGACCGACGAGACCCGCGCCAGCTACGCCACGCAGCTCGACCTGCGGATCATTCCCAAATGGGGCAAGCAGCCGTTGCGCACGCTCGAGCCGGGGCCGATCGAGGGGTGGGTCTCGAAGCTGCGCAAAGCAGGCGTCGGCGACGCCACAGTCCTCAAAACGCTCACCGTCTTCCGCGCGATCCTCAAGCGCGCCGAGCGCGACCGTGAGATCGACCGTAACCCGATCCCGCTCGTCGCCAAGCCCAAGCAGAAGCCCAAGCGTGCGCCGCGACCGATCGCGCCGTATCTAGTGGAACGGATGCGCGCGCTCATGCTCAAGCCACCGCCACGACTCGACAAGCGCGGCCGGCGGATCCCGGCGCGCGACCCGCTGCTACGCGAGATGGACGCAATGCTTGTGTCGGTCCTCGCGTACTCTGGTCCGCGACCGGAGTCGGAGGCGCTGCCGCTCGCGTTCGAACAGGTCGGGCGGCGCACGATCACGTTCCGGGCGACCAAGAGCGGTGTCGTGGTCGAGCGCGAGACCAGGTTGCTCGAGCCGCTCGCGCGCGACCTGCGCCGCTGGCGACTCCGGTGCCCGCCGAGCGAGCATGGCCTCGTATTCCCCTCCTCGAGAGGCGACCAGTGGACCGGCGATGACTGGGACAACTGGAGGGAGCGAATCTTCCAGCCGGCCGCGATCGCTGTGGGGCTGCCGAAGGACACGCGCCCGAGAGACCTCCGCGGTAGCTTCGCGAGCCTGCTGATCTACGAGGGCATCGACGTCGTGGAGCTCGCGCCCGAGCTCGGCCATTCGCCGGCCACCTGTCTGAGGTACTACGCTCGCGTATTCGAGGAGTTCAAAGGTCTCGCAAAGTGCCCCGCGGTCGACGTGATCCGCGAGGCTCGCAAGGCGGTCGCGGCCGCGACGGTCCCGCCTCGCTACCTCCGGGACGACGCTGGCGGCGTCGGTGCCGTGTGGACGGTCGGCGGCAGCGCCTCTTAGCAGCCGAGGAGCATGCGCGGCGGCGGCCTGAAGCGGTTCGGCATCACCGCCGCGAGCCTATCCATCGTGTCGCCGGGGGCGGCTACCGTCCTGGACGTGCAGCGAGTCTCGGCGAACGCGATCCAGGCGCTCAAGGACGCACTGACCGCGGCCTTCTGGTAAAGGGGGGACCTCTACAGCTACGCCAAGGCGGCGGTCGGCGGCGAGCCACTGTTCTTGGCCGGGATCGACTGGCGGGAGCTCTACAAGCGCGATTCGGTGTCGATCTTCGTCGACCGCCTCGTTCGCGAGCAAGACGAGCATCAGAACCTGCTGCTGGCGCTGCTGGTTGATGTCGCCTCGATGGAGGATTTCCCGCGCCTTCGCCGCGCGGAGGGCGCCGAGACCAAGATCGCCGAGGCGCGCGCCGCGGTCGCCCGCCTGCGCGCGCTGGTCAAGCCGTACGAGGAAACGTTGCTGGCGCGCCAGCGGGAGCGCGAGCGCATCGACGCGGCGAAGGTCGCGGCGGCCGAGCGGCGTGCGACGACGCAGCGGCTGACGGAACTGATGGGCCGCTACGTGGAGCTCGTGCAGATGAGTCCGCAGCAGCGCGGGTTCGCACTGGAGGGCCTGCTGCGCGATCTGTTCGACACGTTCGATCTGGATCCAAGGGCGTCGTTCCGCGTCATCGGCGAGCAGATCGACGGCGGATTCACGATCGACAACATCCACTTCGTCCTAGAGGCCAAGTGGGAGAAGGCTCCGGCCGATCGCGCCGCGCTCGACACCTTCAACAGCAAGGTCGAGCGGCGCTCGGACATCACGCAGGGCCTGTTCGTCGCCATCGAGGGCTTCGAGCCGACGGCCGTCGAGCTGCATTCCAGGCGCCGGTCGCCCCTGATCCTGATGGACGGCGGCGACCTCTACGCGGTGCTCGATGGCCGCATCGACCTGCGGGAGCTGCTGCGGCGCAAGCTGCGCCACGCCGCCATGACCGGCGACATCCTCTACACGGCCAGCGAGATCCTTTCGGGCTCCTGACGCGCCGCCTCGCCACGGCTAGGGCGTCGAGGTGCTAGCGAATACTTCGTCGGCAGCGCGCTGCAGGCCGTTGATGCCGAGCATCGGTTCGGCGAAGATCAGCGCCAACGCATAGATCACCGGCGCCATGGTGAACGCGTTATGCAGACCGGGGTCGGTCTCGACTCCGATCACCTGGAATGGGCCGGGCGGCGAGCCTAGGATCAGCGGCTCCAGCGATACGACAGCGGCGTGCGTATGCTGGGAGTCCCGCCTGAAAACGGAGCGGTAGAGCCCGCGCGTGCTGCGCGTACTCGACGGGTCCTCGTCGACGGCGTCCAGCTTCGGGCCCCAGTGACGATCGATCTGGGTGGCGCGCTGGCTGAGATCCTCCGGCATCAGCGGACCCGCGGCCATGATGCGCTCGAAGTCCTCGCGCGTCTGAGGGTCCAGCAGCGGAGGGGCGCCGCTCTGGATGACGTCGTTGTCGGCCTTTTGGCGCTGCCGTCGGTCCCATCTCAGCCATGCGGCAGCGTTCTGCGTCGGATCGATACCGATCCACGCGAACGTCACCATGGCCTCCAGCAGCGTCCGTAGCAGCACGGCCGCGTCGGTCGCGCGGCGCTCTGGGATCAGCGCCACGATCGAGTCGGCAGTGCCGCCCATCCGCGCCAGCATCGCCCAGCCGGTGATTGGCCAGTCCCCCGTGCTCTCCGGTCGAGGCGACCTCGCGCGGCAGCGCCTGGCCCGCGACGTCGCGGAGACCGGGATGCGGTGCCGCGCGACCTCGATTCGCGCGAGCGTCTCGGCCGGCCAGAGCTCGGTCACACGGACAGGCTAGGGCGCCGATCGGGAGCCACGGCCAGCCTGCTGCGTCCGGTCCGCGTCGCGCCTGCGGCGCCGTCGGTCCGCCAGCGTCAAGAGCATTCCGGCGAGCGCGCTGACCCCGGTGGCGATCGAGATCATGTGATCGAGCGTCGGGAGGTCCATGTCGAGCCTCAGGCGGCGGGGTCGATGACCACGATGCGCCGACCGTCGTCGGGGTAACGCGCCCGCAGCGCGATCGCGCGAGCGCGATCGCGGACGACGCCGAGGTGGTACAACGCGGAGAAGAAGACGTCGTCGGCGTGTAGCCGGGCCTCGGCCTGGTTCTTGGTGTTGTAGATCGTGCTCTCGCTGACGGCGCGGCGGGCCGCGAGGACCGGCACGGCGGTCTTCTGGAAGTAGTAACCCTCGATGACCTGCCTCTGGCCGGGCGCCAAGCGCCCGACGGCGGCTCGGCAGACGTCGGCGACGGCGCGCTCGTCGTAGTACTTCTCGACGACCTCGAACACGTCGCGCATGTGGATCCGCGAGCGC
Organism: Solirubrobacteraceae bacterium; assembly: GCA_050696935.1. Lineage (GTDB taxonomy): Bacteria > Actinomycetota > Thermoleophilia > Solirubrobacterales > Solirubrobacteraceae > DASSUW01. The sequence continues at coordinate 14,508 of JBOGYU010000052.1, forward strand.
CACTCGCGCATCCCGGCCCGGTCGCGCATCGACGGCGGATCGGCCTGCTCGAACCCCGCCAGTGCCGCCTGCAGGGCGGCCGCCTCCTCCGCGTTCGGGCAGCGCGTCTGGTTCTGAGTGAACTCGTCGCGAAGATGATCGAGCGTGCGGTAAGCGATCGTCTCGCCCAGCCACGGGAAGAACCTCCCTGGCGGTGGCGTCGGATAGCGGAAGATCGCCTCGATCGCACCGGCTCGCGTGACATCGTAGAGCGACTGCTTCTCGATCTCGCCTCGGCGCGGTGGCTCCAGTCGATGTCGCCCTTGGGGGCGGGCAGGCCCGAACGCGCTCTCATGAACGCCTGGCTCACCTTGCGCCTGACCGGCTCGAACACGAGCAGCAGGAAGATCAGCTCGCACTCGTTCGCGACGTGGTTGCGGCGGACTGCCTCGATCATCGGCTCGATATAGCGCTGCTTCTCCTCCGGGCTTTTCATCGCATCGATCCAGCGCCACTCCTCCAGCCGCGGACTGAGCCGGTCCCCGTGGGGGAGCTGCTGCAATCGCTCGTACTGAGCGATCAGCGCCCGCGTCTGCGCGTCACACGCCGCGAACTCCGGCCGGCGCGCAGGGACGAACGACAACTCGCGGCTATACACCGCCGGCAGCTCGTCGTTCTCCTCCAGCTCCTCGCGCACGCGCCGGCGGCTGCTCTCCAGATCCGGCCGCCAACGGCTATCGATCGTGTTGTCAAAGCCCACGGCTATGACCTCCAGGTCGGGCGAAAGCCGGCACGTCCGGCCTCTCTGCCTCCCAGAGCGCGCGGCATCTCTAGTCTCGCGCCGGAGTTGGCGCGCAGGCGCTCAGCGCGGGTAAGGCGCGAGCGGCGGCTCGTATGGTCACGCTGGCCAGGCTACGAGCGGAACCGGACGTTCTAGCGCACCTCTCGCCGACGGCAGCGCGGAGGTTGTCCGAGGTCTCGTAGAACTTTGAGCGGCGGTCCTCCCGCCCTCGTCCGCTCCGGTTGGGAGCGTTCGGGGCGCTAACCGAGTCCGAGAGGACAGGAGGACCGCCATGGAGAAGGTACCTG
>JBOGYU010000053.1:0-15570 GCA_050696935.1 Solirubrobacteraceae bacterium
GTGCTCGGCGCCGCGGTGGCGGGGGCGGGCGCCGGCACGCTGCTGGCGCTGGACCGGATCGGCATGCGGCCGATCGGCGAGGCGCTCGTGCGCTCGCAGCCGGTCTGGGTGCTCGTCGGGCTCGCGCTGATGTGCGCCGCGATGCTGGCGCGCGCCGTCGCCTGGCACGCGATCCTGCGCGCGGCGCTGCCGGACGCGCTGCCGCGGCTGGTGGACGCCGTGCAGGGCACCACGATCGGCGTGCTGATGTCGGCCACGCTCCCGGCCCGGCTGGGCGAGCCGTCGCGCGCGCTGATCGTCGCACGCCGGCTCGGGCGCCCGCGCGAGCGGCTACCGGCCGTGCTCGGGACGCTCGTCTCCCAGACGCTGCTCAACGTGCTGGCGCTGGTGATCCTGGGCGCGGTGATGTTCGCGACGATCGGGTTGTTCGCCGGCCGCCAGCAGGCGTTGGTGGTGTACGCGCTGGCGCCGTTCGCGGTGCTGTGCGCGGTGCTGGTGGCGCCGGCGCTGATCCGCTCCGGCCTGCCGTCGCGGTCGGCCCGGGTGCACCGGTGGATGGTCCAGGCGCGCGACGCGCTCGCGTGCGTGCGGTCGGGCCTGCGCGTCTTCCGCTCCCCGAGGCTCGGGCTCACGGCCGTGACCATGCAGCTGGGCGCCTGGGCGCTGCAGTGGGTCTCGTGCTACGTCCTGCTCGTCGCCCTCGGCCTCGATCTCGACATGGGCGCAGCCGCCGCCGTGCTGTTCGCGGTCAACGTCACCGCGGTGCTGCCGCTGACGCCGTCGAACCTCGGCGTCTTCCAGGCCGCCTGCCTGGCGGTGCTGACCGGCGCCTACGGGGTCGACGCTGCGCAGGCGCTCGGCTTCGGGATCATCCTGCAGGCGGTGGAGATCGCCACCGCCGTCGTGATGGGCGCCCCGGCGCTGGTCAAGGAGGGGCTGTCGTGGCGGGAGGTGCGGCTGCGTGCGCTGCACACGTCGCCGGTCTCGCTTGGGCCGGTGCCTGCGGAGGCGGAGGCGTAGCCGCAAGTTTTCCGGTGCGGGGGCGTTCGGGCGTCCATGCGCCGACTCGCCATCACCATCACGCTGCTCGCAGCCGCGCTCGTACCCGCCTCGGCCTCCGCCCAGGAGCGGCACGAGCACAGCGGCAACATGAGCCATGTCATGAACATCCCGTACGAGGCCCGCAACGGGGACATCCCGAACTTCGGGACCGACATCGAGTTCGCCCGGCTCGCAGGCAAGCAGTACGCCCTCGCCGGCTCCTACCGCAACGGGATGCAGATCGTCGACATCTCGCGGCCGGAGCGGTCGCGGATCGCGGCGGTCTATGACTGCGGCGTCACGCAGGGCGACGTCCAGGTCTTCACGCGCGACGACCTGCCGGGCCGCACGTTCGCGACCTACACGTCGGACACGTATGGCGACGGCACCTCGACCTGCTACCGGGAGGCGCAGGCGCTTGGCTTCGACGTCCTCAAGGCCAGCGGCCAGGGCAAGAACGGCACGTTCATCCTCGAGGTCACCGACCCGCTGAACCCGAAGACGCTCTCGTTCGCGGAGGTCCCGCAGGGCTCGCACAACCAGACCGTGCACCCGAGCGGGAAGTACATGTACAACTCGAACTCGGACCTGATCACCTCCGCGCTGCCGGCGATCGAGGTGATCGACATGACCGACCTCGGCGCGCCGAAGACGGTCGCCGAGCTCGCGCTCCCGACCCGGCCGGGCCTCGGCACCGAGTCGCACGACATCTCCTTCAACGAGGAGGGCACGCGCGCGTACTCCGCGGCGCTCTCCCAGGGCGTGATCATCGACACGCGCAACCCGGCCGCGCCGCAGGTCATCACGAGCTTCCTGGACCCGGCGATCAACGTCTGGCACCAGGCCGAGCCGTTCCGGATGACCGACGAGCTCGGCCGCGAGCGCGAGTTCCTGATCGTCGAGGACGAGTTCGTCGGCGCGCTCGGGACGGGCCAGTGCCCGAACGGCGGCGTGCACGTGTACGAGATCAGCGGCGGCTACGAGCGCGACCCGCAGAAGGTCGGCTACTGGAACATCGACGACGTCCGTCCCACCGACCAGACGCCGGACGAGGGCCGCTGCACCGCCCACGTCTTCGACATCCACGAGGACGAGCAGATCATGACCATCGCCTACTACAACGGCGGCGTCCACGTCGTCGACCTGTCCGGGCTGATGGGCGTCTCGATCGGCGGGGCGCAGGTCACCGGCGCCGGCATGAAGGGCATCGGCTACTACCAGATCGAGGGCATGGACTCGTGGTCCGCGAAGACGCCGCGGATCAACCGCACGACCGGCGACTTCTACCTGTACGGCAACGACGTCGCGCGCGGGCTGGACGTCTACCGGTTCGACGGCGCGGCACAGGAGTCACAGGCGCAGGGCACCTGGCTGACGCCCACCCAGGCGCTGGCGCTGGCCCAGTCCCGCCCGAAGGTCAGCACGGACTACCAGCTCGCCTGCCTGCTACCGCAGTAGCCGCTCGCAGACGCGGTCGATCTCGTCGTCGCGGGCGGCGATCAGGCGCTCGGCCTCGCGACGCAGCGCGGAGAGGTTCTCCTCGCTCGCGTCGTCGAGGTCATCGCTGGCCTCGTCGAGCGGGGTCTGCAAGCGCACGTAGAGGTCGTCGAGCAGCGCGGTCAGCTGCTCGTCGACCGCGTCGGCGATGCCGTCGAACACCACGTCGATGATCGGGCGCGCCCACTCGACCTTGCCCCACCCGCGGACGTCCTCGTACGGCAGCGAGCGGGTGTGCTCGCCGGTGCCGAGCGAGAGCAGGAGCTCGAGCGCGCCGTCGACCTCCGCGTAGCCGCACATCGCCGGGTTGATCGCGAACACACCGCCGTCCACGAGCGTCGCGCCCCCGATCCGCACGGGCTCGAAGTACGTCGGCGCCGCCGCGCTGGCGTGCGCCGCGTCGACCATCGACGCGTCGTCGGAGGAGGAGCGCAGGTACACCGCGCGGCGGCGCTCGAGGTCATAGGCCGTGAGCAGGACCGGCGGGCTCGCGTCGGCCAGCCGGGCGCTGCCGAGATAGCGCTCCAGCGCGGCGACCAACCCCTTCGAGTCGTAGCGCTCGTCCAGCAGCCCCTCCGCCGACGTGATCCGCTTGAGCAGCGAGCGGTCGAAGATCCGCGGCCCCTCCTCGACGTAGAGGTCGGCGATTCGCTCGGCGGCCATCGGGCGCGGCTTGGCGACCGCGCAGGCGATGATCGCGCCGGTCGACGTCCCCGCGATCAGGTCGACGAGCTCGCCGATCCGGCGCCCCGTGCGCCGCTCGATCTCGGCCAGCACCAGCGCCGGGATCAGCCCGCGGATCCCGCCGCCGTCGATCGCCAGGACCTTCACGGCACGGCCGCCAGCGCCGCCTCGGCCTGCGCCACCGTGCGCCGCACGATCTCCCCCGCGGGCAGCACCTCGCCGATCAGCCCGGCGGACTGGCCGGCGAATGGCAGGTACTCGTGGCCGCCGCCGGCGAGCACGGACTCCCGCAGCCGCGGGCCGGTCGCGCGCGGGTCGACCCAGTCGGGATGCTCGCGCAACTGGTCCACGAGCGGCGTGCGCAGCGCCCGCGGCTCGGCGACGCCGCCGGGCCGGCTGTAGGGCGGCAGCACCCGGTCGCTGTTGGGCACCTTGACCGCGTCGAGCGCCTCGGCCTCGACGATCCGCCGCTTCCACGCGTCGGCGATCCCCATCTCGGTCGAGGCCAGGAAGCGCGTCCCCATGCTGACGCCCTGGGCGCCGAGCGCGAGCGCGGCGGCCAGCCCGCGCCCGTCGACGATCCCGCCGGCCGCCACCACCGGCACGTTGCCGGCGACGTCCACGACCTCCGGGACGAGCACGATCGTGGCGACCCAGCCGCTGTGGCCGCCCGCCTCGCCGCCCTGCGCGATCAGCACGTCGGCGCCGGCGGCGAGCGCCGCCTCCGCCTGCCGGCGGTCGATCACCTGCTGGATCCACAGGATCCCGGCCGCGTGCGCGCGCTCGATCAGGTCGGCGGGGACGCCGAGGTGGAAGGAGATCGCGGGCGGCCGGGCCTCGAGCGTGGCTGCGAACGCCTCCTCCGAGAACGGCCGCATCGTGTGGTTGACGGCGAACGGCCGGTCGGTCAGCTCGCGCAGCCGTGCCCACTGGGCGCGCAGCTCGGCGGGTGTGCGCAGGCCGGTCCCGAGACTGCCGAGCCCGCCGGCCTCCGCCACGGCGGCGGCGAGATCGACCTGCTCCCACGGCCCGAACGGCGCGCAGACGATCGGCGCCTCGATGCCGAGCAGGCCGCAGAGTGGCGTGCGGAGCACGCCTGGATCATCAAGACCGCAGGGCCGGTCGTCAACCGCGTCCCGGTCAGGCCGGCGCGCCGGCCCGGCTCGGGTCCTTCTCGGTGCCCTTGATCACCTCGTCGGGCGCGCGCTCCTTCGGGATGAAGCCGGACTTCATCCCGAAGTAGACGGCCTGCGGGTGGTGGGCGACGATCGCGAGCGTGGACTGCTCGGGCTCGACCGCGTGGCCGCCCGACAGCGACAGGCCGATCTGCTCCGCGCCGAGCAGCCGGAACACCTTCACGTGCTCGGACTGGTCCGGGCAGGCCGGGTAGCCCCAGGACCAGCGGCGGCCCTGGTCGCTCTCGATCCCCAGCTCCGAGCGCACCCGGGCGTGCAGCCACTCGGCCATGCCCTCGGCCGTCTGCACGCCGAGGCCGTGGGTGTAGAGCTGCTCGGCGAACTCGCCGCGCGCCTCCAGCTCGGCCATCAGCTCGGTCACGCGCGGGCCGGCGGTGACGGCCTGGATCGCGACCACGTCGCGCTCGCCGGAGTCGACGGGCCGGTAGAAGTCGGCCAGGCAGATCCGGTCGTGGCCCGGCTGGCGCGGGAACACCAGCCGCTCGAGCACGCGGTCACCGTCCTCGGGGTCGTACAGCTCGAGCGCGTTGCCGACCGCGTTGCAGGGGAAGTAGCCGAGCAGCGCGCGCGGGCGCAGGTAGTCCTGCTCGCGCCACATCCGCTCGAGCCGCGGCTGGAACTCCTCCTCCACGAGCGCCCGCCACTCCTCGCCCTTCTTGCCACGCCCGCCCCAGTGCAGCTTGAACAGCACGTGGGTGTCCAGGTGCGCGTAGACCTCGTCGAGCTCGACGGGGACCTCGCGCACGCCCCAGAACGGCGGCTCGGGAACCGGCACGTCCGTGCGGGCGGCGGAGCGGACCGACTCGTCGTCGGTCGGCCCCAGCTCGGGCTCCGGCCCCTTCTCGCGCAGCTTGCGCGCCTCGTCGCGCGCCTTCGCCACCAGCTCCGTGCGGCGCTCGGGCTCCACCAGCTGGTCCATCACGGCCAAGCCGGCGAAGGCGTCCTTGCAGTAGAAGACGCCGGGGTCGTAGACCTCCTCGGACTCCTGGCCCTTCGGGTACAGGATCCGCCGCCCGAAGTCGCGATTGATCGCGGCGCCGCCGACCAGCACCGGGTACGGCAGGCCGCGCTCGTGCAGCTCCTGCACGGCCAGCGGCATCTGCTTGGAGGTGGAGACGAGCAGGGCGGAGAGGCCGATGGCGGTGGCCTCGTGCTCCTGCGCGGCGTCGAGGATCGTGCCGATCGGGACCTGCTTGCCGAGGTCGACCACCCGGTAGCCGTTGTTCGTGAGGATCGTGTTCACGAGCGACTTGCCGATGTCGTGCACGTCGCCGAACACGGTCGCCAGCACCACGGTGCCCTTCGTGTAGCCCTCGAGCTTGTCGAGGTAGTTCTCCAGCCGCGCGACGGCCTTCTTCATCACCTCGGCGCTCTGGAGCACGAACGGGAGGATCAGCTCGCCGGCGCCGAACTTGTCGCCCACCTCCTTCATGGCGGGCAGCAGCACGCCGTTCAAGGTCGGGACGGCGCCGATCTTCTCCACCGACGCGTCGATCTGGGCCTCCACGCCGTCCTTCTTGCGGCGCAGGATGTGCCAGTGGAGCGCCTCCTCGGGCTCCATCCCGGCCGTCGGGTCGGCCGCCTCGGCGGCCTCCTCGGACTTGCCCTCGAAGTGCGCGATGAAACGCTCGAGGGCGTCGTCGCGCCGGTTGAAGACGAGGTCGTCGGCCAGCTCGCGCTCCTCGCCCGGGATCTCGGCGTAGGGCGTGATGTGGTTCGGGTTGACCATCGCGAGGTCGAGCCCGGCCTCGACGCAGTGGTGCAGGAAGACGGAGTTGAGCACCGACCGGGCCTTGAGCCCGATGCCGAACGAGACGTTGGACACGCCGAGCGACGTCTTCACGCCCGGCAGCTCGGCCTTGATCAGCCGGATGCCCTCGATCGTCTCGATCGCCGACGGCCTCCACTCCTCGTCGCCGGTGGTCAGCGTGAACGTGAGGTCGTCGAAGATCAGCAGCTCGGGGTCGAGGCCGTGCTCGCCGCACACGATGTCGTGGATCCGGCGCGCGACCTCGAGCTTGCGCTCGCGGGTCTTGGCCATGCCCCGCTCGTCGATGGTCAGCGCGATCAGCGCGGCGCCGTGGGCGAGCGCGATCGGCACGACCCGGTCGAGCTTGTCGCGGCCCGCCTCGAGGTTGACCGAGTTGACGATCGCGCGGCCGGGGATCTGCTCGAGCGCGGTCTCGACCACCTCGGGCTCCGTCGAGTCGACCTGGATCGGCACCGGCTGGGTGAGCGAGACCTTCTTGACCAGGCGCCGCATCTGCTCGTCCTCGTCCTGGCGCTCGGTCAGCGCCACGCACACGTCGAGCACGTGGGCGCCGCCTTCCACCTGGTCCTCGGCGACCTGGAGCAGCCCGTCGTAGTCGTCGGCCAGCAGCAGCTCCTTGGCCTTGCGCGAGCCCTGCGAGTTCACGCGCTCGCCGACGAGCGTCGGGCGCGGCTCCTGCACGAGCGGCGCGGCGGCGATCATGGACGAGACGTGCGGGGGCCGCGGCGCGGGGCGCCGCGAGGAGGCGCGGCCCTCGACGCGCTGGGCGAGCGCGTAGACGTGGTCGGGCGTGGTGCCGCAGCAGCCGCCGACGATGTTCACGCCGTAGCGCTCGACGAACTCGCCGAGCACGTTCACGAGCTGCTCGGGCGTCTCCGGGAAGATCGTCTCGCCATTCGGGCCCTGGTGCGGGATGCCGGCGTTCGGGATGCAGTGGACCGGGACCGGGCTGTGCTCGCCGAGGAAGCGCACCGCGTCGCGCATGTCCTCGGGCCCGGTGGAGCAGTTGAGGCCGATCACGTCGACCTTCAGCGCCTCCAGCGTGGCGAGCGCCCCCGAGATGTCGGTCCCCAGCAGCATCTTGCCGCCGTTGGGCAGGAGCGAGATCGAGGCCTGGATCGGGGTGCGGCGGCCGGTGGCCGCGAACGCCTCGCGGACGCCGAAGATCGCGGCCTTGACCTCGAGGATGTCCTGCGCCGTCTCGACGATCACGAGGTCGACGCCACCCTCGAGCAGCCCCCGCGCCTGCTCGGCGAACACGGCCACGAGCTCGCGGAACGTCACCTTGCCGAGCGTGGGGTCCTCCGACGCGGGCAGGTGGCCGGTCGGGCCGATCGAGCCCGCCACGAAGCGGTCCTCGCCGACCGCCTTGCGCGCGATCTCCGCGGCGCGCCGGTTGATCTCGAACGTGTGCTCCCCGAGCCCCCACTCCTCGAGCTTGATCCGCGACGCCTGGAAGGTGTCGGTCTCCACGACCTCCGCACCGGCCTCGACCATCGACTCGTGGACGCCCTCGATCACGTCGGGCCGGTTGAGCACGAGCGCCTCGTGGCAGCGCCCGGGGAGCTGGTAGTCGCGCTCGAGCGAGAGGTCGAACTGCTCGAGCGTCGCGCCCATCCCGCCGTCGAAGACGACGACGCGGTCGCGGACGGCGGCGAGGAAGTCGCGCATGGCGGGGGATCCTAGCGCAACCTTGCCACACCTTTGTCAAGGTTGGTCTTTAGGTTGCGGAAACGCGGACGGGGCAGGATGGCCGCGTGGCGGACGACTCCCCGGGCCGAAGTCCCACGGCCTTCGGGCCGGCGCCCGTGAGGCGCGGCGATGGCCGCTGAGCTCGTCTTTGCCATCGTGCTCGTGCTGGCGAACGGCTTCTTCGTTGGATCGGAGTTCGCCATCGCCCGCCTGCGCCCCACGCAGGTGGCGGACTTCGTCCGCCAGGGTAAGCCGGGCGCCAAGTCGGCCCGCCACGCCGTCGAGCACATCGACGCGTACCTGTCCGCCTGCCAGCTCGGCATCACGATGGCCTCGCTGGGCCTCGGCGCGGTCGGCGAGCCCGCGTTCCACGACCTGCTCGAGCCGGTGTTCGGCGACAGCGCGTCGATCATCGGGTTCGGGGTCGCCTCGGCGATCGCGTTCGGGATCATCACCGTGCTGCACGTGGTCCTCGGGGAGCTGGCGCCCAAGAGCGCGGCGATCGCGCGCACCGGCCCGCTGGCGCTCGCGCTGGCGCCGCCGATGCGCGCCTTCTACATGGCCACCAAGCCGCTGGTGGACGCCTTCAACGGCCTCGGCAACCTCGTGCTCAAGCCGTTCGGCATCCCGCCCGCCTCCGAGGCCGGCCACGCGCCGCACAGCGAGGAGGAGCTGCGCGAGCTGCTGCGGGAGAGCCGCGAGGGCGGGCTGATCGACCACGAGGAGCAGCGCGTGTCCGAGGCCGCGCTCGTGTTCGGCGACCGCCGCGCGCGCGAGGTCATGACGCCGCGCTCGGAGATCGACTTCGCGGACACCGGTGACAGCCTGCGCGCGATCGCCGAGAAGGCGATGCGCGGCGGCCACACGCGGCTCCCGCTGACCGAGCCCGATCGCGGGCTCGAGGGCGCCGTCGGCTTCGTCAACGCCAAGGACCTGCTGCGGATCGCCTTCGGGCGCGAGGAGGGCGACGCCGCGTCGCTGGCCCGCCCGCTCGCGCGGGTCGCCGAGTCCACCCGCCTGGACGAGGTCCTGCGAGAGATGCGGCGCGACCGCCGCCACCTCGCGCTGGTGCTCGACGAGCACGGCACCGTGGTCGGCCTGGTCACGCTCGAGGACATCCTCGAGGAGCTCGTGGGGGAGATCGAGGACGAGTTCGACGCTCGCACCGAGGAGCTGATCCGGCCGGACGAGGGCGGCCTGCGGATCGACGGCGCGGCGCCGCTGCGGATGGTCGCCGACGAGCTGGGCCTGGAGATCGAGGCGCCGCACGAGGCCACGATCGGCGGCCACGTGGCCGAGCGGCTGGGGCGCATCCCCCAGCCGGACGAGGTCGTCGAGGTCGACGGCGCGCGCCTCCAGGTCCTGGCGGTTGACGACACCCGCATCACCGCCCTGCGGGCTACCACGGTGTAGCGAGGAGGAGGGAGGGGCCCGCCCGCAAGAAGCTTCCGACCTGGGAGGGGGAGTAGGGACGAAAGCGGGGCGGGCCCAGTCCCTTCATCGGCAGCCCCCACCACCGGCTTGAGCGCACGACGGCCCCGCCTGAGCGGGGCCGTCGCTGACCCAGGGACCAGTCGGTCCCCTACTTGATGAAGAGGATCTCCGAGTACTTCGGCAGCGGCCAGAGGTCGTCCGGCACGATCCGCTCCAGCCGGTCCGCGACCGCGCGGGCGCGGTCCATGGCCGGCAGCACGGTGGTCTGGACGTAGCGCGCCTCTTCGAGGACGCCGGCGTCCTCCGGGTGGTCGCGGTTGGCGGTCTCCAGGGCGAAGATCGCCTCCACGAACTCGTCGAGCAGCTCGCCGAGCTCGTCCTTGAGGCGCTGCACGCCGGCCGAGCCGTCCGCCGCCTCGAGCATCCCGAACCACTGCACCACCGCGGGCAGGAGCATCGTGCGCGCGATCGAGGCCGCGGTCTCGCCCTCGATGTTGATCGTCGTCGTGTACTGCTCGACCAGCACGTCGTAGCGGGCGTGCAGCTCGCGCTCGGACAGCACGTCGTACTTCGAGAACACGTCCACGGTGGCGGGCTCGACCAGCCACGGCAGCGCCTCCGGCGACTGGCGCAGGTTCGCCAGCCCGCGGCCCTCGGCCTCGGCGTGCCACTCGTCGGCGTAGTTGTCGCCGCCGAAGACGATCCGCTTGTGCGCGGCGTAGGCGACCCGCACGACCTCGAGCACGGCCGCCTCGAGCGACTCGCCGCCGGTCACGCGGGTCTCGACGGCCTCGGCCAGCTCGTCGATCGCCTCCGCCGCGATCGTGTTGAGCACCGTGTTGGGCAGCGCCAGCGACATCGAGGAGCCGAGCGCCCGGAACTCGAACTTGTTGCCGGTGAACGCGAACGGCGACGTGCGGTTGCGGTCGCCGCCGTGCATCGGCAGGTGCGGGAGCACCGACGCGCCCAGCCGGAGGTAGCTCTGCGGCGTCGCCGCGTCGCCCGAGCCGGACTCGATCGCCCCGAACACCTTCTCCAGCTCGGCGCCGAGGAAGATCGAGATGATTGCGGGCGGGGCCTCGTTGGCGCCCAGCCGGTGGTCCTGCCCCGCGTTGGCGACCGACGCGCGCAGCAGCTCCTGGTGCTTGTCGACCGCCTGCAGCACCGCCGCGCAGAAGAACAGGAACTGCAGGTTCTCGTGCGGCGTGTCTCCCGGCTCGAGCAGGTTCGCGCCCGTGTCGGTGCCCATCGACCAGTTGTTGTGCTTGCCGGAGCCGTTCACCCCCGCGAACGGCTTCTCGTGCAGCAGGCAGACGAGCCCGTAGCGGCGCGCCACGTTCTGCATCACCTGCATCACGAGCTGCTGGTGGTCGCACCCCACGTTGGAGTTCTCGAACACCGGCGCGATCTCGTACTGCGCCGGCGCCACCTCGTTGTGGCGGGTCTTGATCGGCACGCCGAGCCTGGCGAGCTGCTGCTCGGTCTCCAGCATGCACGCGAGCACGCGCTCGGGGATCGACCCGAAGTAGTGGTCGTCGAGCTCGTGGCCCTTGGGCGGCTTGGCGCCGAACAGCGTCCGCCCGCACGTGATCAGGTCGGGTCGCTCGAAGAAGTACCGCTCGTCGATCAGGAAGTACTCCTGCTCGGGACCGACGGTCGTGAACACGCGCGCGGCGGCGTGGTCGCCGAACAGCCGTAGCGCGCGGACCGCGCTCCGCGACAGCGCGTCCATCGAGCGCAGCAGCGGGATCTTGTGGTCGAGCGCCTCGCCGGTCCAGGAGGCGAAGGCGGTCGGGATGCAGAGCACCGCGCCGTTCGGGTTCTCCAGGATGAAGGCGGGCGACGTCGGGTCCCACGCGGTGTAGCCGCGCGCCTCGAAGGTGGCCCGGATGCCGCCGGTCGGGAACGAGGACGCGTCCGGCTCGCCCTGGATCAGCTCCTTGCCCGAGAACTCGGCGATCGCGTTGCCGTCGCCGGTCGGGGCGTAGAACGAGTCGTGCTTCTCGGCGGTCATGCCGGTGAGCGGCTGGAACCAGTGCGTGAAGTGGGTGGCGCCCCGCTCCATCGCCCACTCCTTCATCGCCGCGGCGACGGCGTCGGCGAGCGCCGCGTCGAGCAGCTCGCCGGCCTCCAGCGTCTCCTGCAGCCGGCGGTAGACCGCCTTGGGGAGTCGCTGGCGCTGGACGGCGGGGGAGAACACGTTCTCGCCGAAGACGTTGGCGCCCGGCTGGGTCAGGTCGGACTGGCCGAGCGAGACGCCGTTGGGGCTCCACTGCGCGGCGTGGACGTTGGCGGTGCGCGTGCGGGCTGGCATGGTGGTCGTGGGTCCTCCTCCGGGAACTGGCCTGGGTCGCGGCCAGCGTAGACGCGTCGCCGGCGCGGGTCGTTGTCCACGTGTCCAAAGATTCCGCCGCCGGCTTCGACGCTAACCGTCGAAGTAGAGCGGGAACTCGTACGGGTGGGGGCGGATCTTCACCCGGTCGGACTGCTCGCGCCGGAACTCGATGTACGTCGCGATCAGGTCGTCGGTGAAGACGCCCCCCCTTGTCAGGAACGCGTGGTCGGCCTCGAGCGCGTCGAGCGCCTCGTCGAGCGTCGTCGGGACGGTGGGGATGTCCGCGAGCTGGTCCGGCGGCAGCTCGTACAGGTTGAGGTCGATCGGCTGGCCGGGGTCGAGCCCGCGCTCGATCCCGTCGAGCCCCGCCATCAGCATCGCCGGGAACGCGAGGTACGGGTTGGCAAGCGGGTCGGGCGGGCGGAACTCCAGCCGCTTGGCCTTCGGCGACGCCGAGTACATCGGGATCCGCACCGCGGCCGACCGGTTGCGCTGCGAGTGCTTGAGCAGCACCGGCGCCTCGTAGCCGGGGACCAGACGCCGGTACGAGTTCGTCGTCGGGGCGCAGAACGCCAGCAGCGCCGGGGCGTGCGCGAGCAGCCCCGCCGCGTAGTGGAGGGCGAGGGGCGACAGCAGCCCGTAGCCCCCCGCGTCGTGCATCAGCGTCTCGCCGTCCTTCCACAGCGACTGGTGCACGTGCATGCCCGAGCCGTTCTCCTCGAAGATCGGCTTCGGCAGGAAGGTCGCCGACTTTCCCGCCTGCTTGGCGGTGTTCTTGACCACGTACTTGTGGAGCTGCAGGGCGTCCGCCATCTCCCGCAGCGGGAGGAAGCGCAGGTCGATCTCGCCCTGGCCGGGCCCGCCGACCTCGTGGTGATGGCTCTCGGTCCGGATGCCGAGCGCCTCGAGCACGATCACCATCGTGCTCCGCAGGTCGCTGAGCGTGTCGTTCGGCGGGGCCGGGAAGTAGCCCTCCTGCGAGCGGTTGGTGTAGCCGAGCGCGGCCAGCCCCTCACCGCGGCGCTGGAAGCCCTGGCCCGAGGTCCAGTGGCCCTCCTCGGAGTCGACCTCGTAGAAGGCGGTGTTGGCCTGCTGGTCGAAGGCCACGTGGTCGAAGACGTAGAACTCCGCCTCCGGGCCGACGTAGCAGAGGTCCGCGATGCCGCTGGACCGCAGGTGCTCCTCGGCCTTGATCGCGACGTAGCGGGGGTCGCGGGTGTAGGGCTCGCGCGTGATCGGGTCCAGCACCGTGCAGATCAGCGAGATCGTCCGCGCGTCGTAGAACGGGTCGACGATCGCCGTCGACGGGTCCGGCAGCAGCAGCATGTCGGACTCGTAGATCTCCTGGAAGCCGCGGATCGAGGAGCCGTCGAAGCCGATCCCGTGGGCGAGCGCCTCCTCGTCCAGGCTCGCGAGCGCCATCCCCATGTGCTGCCAGGTGCCCGGCAGGTCAGTGAACTTGAGGTCGACCATCCGGGCGCCGTGGCGCTCGGCCAGGGCGAGCACGTCCCCGGACTCGGCGGCCCGGTCGCCCGCGAGCGCGCGAACGCTGAGGGGCTCGGTGACCTTCCCATTCACGAGATCCGCGATCGCCATCTCGTCCTCCTCCAGTTGCAGGGCCGCGGATTCTTCCGCCCTGAGCCGCGGCGTGCTTGGCCGAGTGTCCAAAGTTCGGCCGCGGCGGTTGGCCACCCTCGACCGAATGGAGAAGACGGGCGGGCGAATCTTCGACAGGGGGACAAAGACCGATCAGCCGCCCGCGCCGACACTGCCACCGGTGCATTCCCCACGAGGAGGACAGATGAGGAGTTACCGGTTGCTCCGCCGCGGCCTGGCGGGCGCGGCGCTTGCGACGCTGGCGCTGCCGGGGGCGGCGCTCGCACAGGACGAGCCGTCGATCACGACGGTCGTCGACGAGCTGAACGTGACGTGGATCCTGGTCGCGGCCGTGCTCGTCATGTTCATGCAGGCGGGATTCGCGTTCCTGGAGATCGGCTTCTCGCGCGGCAAGAACGTGGGAATGGGGATCGCGAAGATCGTCGTGAACTTCTCCCTCGGCACGATCGCCTGGTGGGCCTGCGGGTTCGCCCTCGCGTTCGGTGGCGGCGGCTGGCTGTTCGGCGACTCCGGGTTCTTCTTCTCCAGCGGCGGCACGCTCGCCGGCGAGGAGATCGTCGGCTCGACGTCCGCGTTCATGCTGTTCCAGTTCATGTTCTGCGCCGTGTCGCTGGCGATCGTCTGGGGGACGACGCTCGAGCGCATCAAGTTCAGCGCGTACGTGATCTACGCGATCGTGTTCGCGGCGGTGATCTACCCGCTGATCGCGCACGCGACGTGGGGCGGCGGCTTCCTGGGCGACATCGGCGGCGGCGTGCAGGACTTCGCCGGCTCGACGGTGGTCCACCTGGTCGGCGCCACGGGCGGGCTGGCGGCGCTGCTGCTGCTCGGCCCGCGCCGCGGCAAGTACGGCCCGGACGGCAAGCCGCGGGCGATCCCCGGGCACTCGATGCCGCTCGTCGGCCTCGGCGTGCTGATCCTGTGGCTGGGCTGGTTCGGCTTCAACGGCGGCTCCACGCTCGGCACGAGCGGCTCGCGCTTCGCCGAGGTCATGCTCGTGACCCAGCTGGGCGCCGCAGCCGGCGTGATCGGCGCGTCGCTGGTGAGCTACCTGCGCTTCAAGGCGCTCGACGTCGGCATGGCCGGCAACGGCGCGATCGCCGGCCTGGTCGGCATCACGGCCCCGTCCGGATACGTCGAGTTCTGGGCGGCGCCGATCATCGGCCTCGTCGCCGGCGTGCTCGTCGTGCTCGCCGTGCTGGCCATCGAGAAGAAGCTCGACGATCCGGTGGGCGCGCTGTCGGCGCACGGCCTCGCGGGCATCTGGGGCACGCTGGCCTGCGGCCTGTTCACCTCGGACCGCCTCGCGGAGGCCAACGGGATCGGCGTGCCGGGCCTGTTCTACTCGGGCTCCTTCGAGCAGCTCGGCGTGCAGGCGGTCGGCGTGGGCGCGGCGTTCGCCACGGTGTTCGTCCTCTCCCTGGCGACGTTCTATGTCATCAAGCGGACGAGCGGCCTGCGGGTCTCCGAGGAGGCCGAGGAGGCCGGGCTGGACATCTCCGAGCACGGCATGTACGGCTATCCGGAGCAGTTCATCCCGGAGCCGGAGTACGCGATCGGGCTGTACGAGCCGACCGTGGCCGGCACGCCCCTGCCAAGCTCCTCTCCGTCGCGGCAGCCGGCGCCGCAGACGAGCTGAGAGGAGGTGAACTGACAAGTGAAGAAGATCGAGGCGTTCATCCGCCACGAGGCGTTCGAGCCGATCCGCATGGAGCTGCTCGGGCTCGGCTTCCCCTCGCTGTCGATCTCGGAAGTGAAGGGGTCCGGGCGCCAGAAGGGCATCACCGAGCGTTACCGCGGCGCGGAGCTGACGAACTGGCTGCGCCCCAAGGTCAAGCTCGAGTGCGTGGTCGCCACGCAGGACGTGCAGACGGTGGTCGAGGCCATCCTCAAGCACGCCCGCACCGGCCAGATCGGCGACGGCAAGGTGTTCGTGATGCCGGTCGAGGAGGCCTACCGGATCCGCACCGGCGAATCCGGTGAGGAGACGCTGCAAGCCCACCCCGAGGTGGCCGCGCAGGCCACCGCCTGAGGAACCAACCGGGGCGGCCGCGAGGCCGCCCCGCCGCCACCATGGCCGAGCCCGAGCCCATCAACGCTCCCCCCACGCTCGTCGAGCGCCTGCGCGCGGTGCACCTGCTGATGCTGGACGCCGTGCTCACCGGCGACGGGCTGTCCGCCGTGGCGCACCTGGCGGCGCAGGCCGCGGGCGGGCCGGTGGTGCTCGTGGTCCCGCGGCTCGGCGTGGCGGTCGCGTCCACCGGCGGCGAGGGGGCGCTGGGCGCCGTGCGCCGGTACGCGGG
>JBOGYU010000054.1:0-15448 GCA_050696935.1 Solirubrobacteraceae bacterium
CCTGCACCCAGGCCGTGCGACCGGCGGGGTCGACCCACACGGCCCGCATCGCCGAGAGGTCGATGACGACCCCGTCGTCGCACACCGCGGTGCCGGCCACGTTGTGGCCCCCGCCCCGTACGGCGATCTCCAGATCGTGGTCGCGCGCAAAGCGCACCGCCGCGACCACATCGGCCACGCCCGTGCAGCGAGCGATGCAGGCCGGATGGCGGTCAATCGCGCCATTCCAGATCCTGCGGGCAGTGTCGTAGCCGGGGCTCGTCGGGAGCAGCAGCCCTCCGCGGAACAATCCGCCGAGCTCATCGAATGCGGTCGTCTCCAGGGGCGGTGCCTGTGGTGTCTGGATAGCGGTCATCTCGTCCTCCCATCTGGACTTGATCGAGCCCGCCGCGGTGCAACACTGCGCCGGTGGGTGACGCGTAGGCGCGCGACCTCGATCGCCGACGCCTCGGATATCGGTGTCCGGGTAGCCATGCGAGCAACGTAGGCTTGCCGGCCCGAGTTGACTAGTTCTACTTTCGAACCAACCGGTGCGAATAGCAGACCTACCGCGAATCCGCGGTTAGCATGATGGCGCGATGCGCAGCTACGCGCAGTACTGCCCGGTCGCCAAGGCCACCGAGATCCTTGGCGACCGTTGGACGCTTCTGATCGTGCGCGAGATGCTCGGCGGCGCGAGCGGCTTCAACGAGCTCCAACGCGGCCTCCCAGGGATCTCGCGCTCGGTCCTCGCCGACCGCATGCGCGCGCTCGAGCGGGCCGAGGTCATCGAGCGCAGGACGGGCCCCAAAGGCCGCACCCTCGAATATCGCCTCACGCCCGCCGGCCGTGACCTCCAGCCGGCCGTGCAGGCGATCGGCGAGTGGGGGGCGACTTGGTCGTTCACCGAGCCGCGCCCCGAGGAACTCGATCCCGACCTGTTGATCGTCTGGATGGCCCGCCACGTCGATCGCCAGCGGCTCCCACCCAACCGAACCGTGGTTCAGTTCGACTTTCGCGACCCCAAGCGGCGTTACTGGATGGTCCTCGAGCCCTCCGAGGTCTCAGTCTGCCTCCAGCATCCCGGTTTTGACGTCGACCTCGACGTCATCGTCGACACCACCACGCTCTACCGCGTCTACTTGGGACGGGCCGAGCTGGGCGGCGCGATTCGAGCCGGCCAGCTGACGATGAGCGGCCCGCGGACGCTGCAACGCGGATTCGGCCACTGGTTCACCTGGAGCGCATTCGCCCCAGCCAGCCGCTCGGCGCAGGAGCGCCGCACAGCCGCCTCCCGCCTTGCCAGCCCTCATCGCGTATGGCTCGACACACCGACGTCCGCTCGACCCAGCCCTAGATCCACGCCGACATGACGATCAAAGAACGCGCCCTCGCGCTCGTCACACCCGCATCGGTCAAGCCAGGCCGCTACACGCCGGGCGACGAACTGCTGGCCCACCTCGACAGTCTCGGATGACTATGCCGACACCCACCACGCCCTGAGCACCCGAGCTCGCCCGCGCCTCTCGCGTCCGAGCAGACCGCCCCCCGGTCTCCTCCGCATAGCCCCGGCGTCGGCCTAGTTGGCGTACGGCTTGTCGCCCGGTTCGACCGCGGAGGCGGTGAGGGACTCCGGCAGGCCGTCGTAGTCGATGCCCTCAGCGCGGAGGGCGAGCGCTTTTGGGCGGCGAACCGGTCCGGTCGGCGTTCCGGCGGCGGCACGTTCCCGGGCGACGGCCTCCCGCAGCGCCGGCGCGACCTCCGCGCCGAACGTCCGGACCGTCCGCGGGTCGTCGCCCATGAGGATGAAGGCGCTGAAGCCGTGCTCGAGCACCAGCCTCAGCAGCTCCTCGACCCACTGCTCCGGCGGGCCCTGGAGGAAGCCGCGTCCGGCGGCGGTGAAGGCGCCCCGCACGTTGAGGAGCCTCCGGAGCTCGCGCGGGTCGCGCCCGGCGCCCGTTGCCGCCTCGTCGATCGTCTCGTTCGCCGCCGCCAGCTCGTCGAGCGGCATGTACGACAGCGAGGGCAGCCAGCCGTCCGCCTTGCGCCCCGTCAAGCGCAGCATCCGCGGCTTGTACGCGCCGAGCCAGATACCGATGTCGTGGGCCGGCTCGGGCCCGCGCTTGGCGCCGCGCACGCGATAGTGCTCGCCCTCGACGCGCACGCCGCCCCGCTCGCCGGCGTCCCAGATCCCTCGGATCACGTCGATCGCCTCGCTCAACGCCTCGACGCCCTGGCCCGGTGTGCGCCGCGGTCCGCCCATCGCCACGATCGCGTCCCAGAACGCGCCGGCGCCGAGCCCGAGCTCCACACGACCGCCGGAGAGGAGATCGAGGCTTGCCGCGGAGCGCGCGACCACGGCCGGCTGGCGCAGGGGCAGGTTGAGCACGTTCGGCGAGACGCGGAGTGTGGTGGTCTGCGCCGCGACCCACGACATCAGCGTCCACGTGTCCAGGAAGCGCGGCTGGTACGGGTGGTCCTGGAAGGTCGCAAGGTCGAGACCGGACTGCTCGGTCAGCTTGGCCAGCGCGACGACGTCGCCCGGTCGCTGGTTCTGAGGAGTGATGAACGTGCCGAACTCGAGTTCGTGACCGTAGTCGGCCATGGTCGGGTCCCTTCCGTGCGGGCCGCGTCTTCAGAGGCCTCATTTCGTAGTTGCTTCTAGAGTACTAGCTACTCGCATACGGGTAGACTCGTGGCATCGCCGCGACCAACCGCCCCCGCACCCCACCGCCCGACGCCTGCGTTCCCGTCGCGGACGCTCTGGCACGCGCCTTCAGGTTTCTCGGCAAACGCTGGAACGCCGTCGTGCTCGGCCACCTCAGTGCGGGCCCTGCCGGGTTCCGCGAGCTCTCCCGGGCTATCGATGGCATCAGTGACTCCGTCCTGTCGGACCGGCTGTCGGACCTGACGGCCGGCGGCCTC
The DNA here is from genome assembly GCA_050696935.1 of Solirubrobacteraceae bacterium. Taxonomy (GTDB): domain Bacteria; phylum Actinomycetota; class Thermoleophilia; order Solirubrobacterales; family Solirubrobacteraceae; genus DASSUW01. The sequence continues at coordinate 2,905 of JBOGYU010000054.1, forward strand.
ATCACCCGCAGCGTCGACGCCGGGCCTCCAGTGGCCGTCTCCTACGCGCTGACCGAACGTGGTCGGGCGCTCATGCCGGCGCTCGACCAGATCGCCGTCTGGGCTCAGGAGAACCTTCCCGAGGACGGCTGCTGAGGCGAGCGCGCGGCCCGCTCAGTCGAGCGGGTGACGCCAGCGCAGGTCGGGGAACCTGGCAAAGTCGCGATCGAAGCTGATCCATTCGCACCCGTGCTCGAGCGCGAGCGCGGCGTGCTGTGCGTCGGCGATCAGGCCGCCTCGCGCCTGGGTGCGACGGCAGAGGTCCTCGAAGATCCGCCAGTGGCGATCGCCGGCGCGGACGATTCGGGCGTTCGAGCGGCGCAGGAGACTGTCGGCGAACCGCAACGCATCCTCGAGCGGCGTGGGGACCGCGAACGCGCGCGGATTCGTCGCGATCCGGACGAACGCGCACAGCACGAGCTCGGAGACGGCGAACGGCGCCGGCGCGTTCACGACGGTCTCGAGCAGCTCGCGCGCGACGCGGTGGTGCTCCTGTCCGGATCGGTGTGCGTTGAGCAGGACGTTGGCGTCGAACAGGATCACCGCGGGCCGCCGGTGCGGTCTTCCTCGTCCATCAGCTCTTGCAGCGCTCGGTTGTCGTTGATGTCGATCAACGCGCGCGCGCCGTCGCCGTCGAAGACGGGCGCCTCGAACGGCTCCTCCGCGGCGGTCTCGCGGCGGCTGTGGAGGTCGGCGCGAAGGGCATCCTCGACCTCTTGCGCGAACGTCGTGCCGCGCGCGGCGGCGCGCTGCTTGTAGGCCCGGAAGACATCGTCATCGAGCTTGATCGTCGTCCGCATGCATAGGACCATACCGACGACGCATAAAGATGCTCGCTGGTCACGGGCCATTACCGGCGGCGTACGTGAGCTCGAGCGCCGCCTCGGGCGTGGTACGGAGTCCGATCGTCCAGGCGCGATCGAACGCGGTGCCGTCGATGCGGCCCGCGCTCGAGCAGGGCGAGCGAGAGGTTCAGCGACGCGGCCGCCTGGACGGTGATGGCGTCAAGCTCGCGCGCGAGCTCGCGCTCGGTCACCGGCGCATCCCCTACCGGCAGCTCGTGCTCAAGCGGCCCGTCTGGCGCTGACGAGACCCGTGAAGGTCACCGCGAGGGGCGCGTGCGCGTCATCGTGCGCTCCTTACCGGCAGCCGTCCGGCGGGATGGGGGTGAGGAGCGTCGCCCCGCACTCGGCGCTCGCCCCTGCCGGGCGGCGCTTCGTGGCCGACTTCGCCGACCGGGTGATCACGCCGCCCGCCGAGCTCGTCGCGAGCGGGTGAGGCGCCGGCGCGATCCGGCAAGATCAAGTTGACTAGGCAACTACATGAGGCTATACTTGCGGTAGCAAGCATCGACACGACGACCGAGAGGCGACAATGCGACTCGACGGCATCCATCACGTCACCGCCATCACCGGCGACGCGCCGCGCAACGTGGACTTCTACACGCGCGTGCTCGGCCTGCGGCTGACCGCGAAGACGGTCAACCAGGACGATCCGAGCGTGTACCACCTCTTCTATGGCGACGAGGTCGGCAGCCCCGGCGCCGACATCACGTTCTTCGAGTACCCGGGTGCGATCCCGGGCCGGCCCGGAGCCGGCATGGTGCACAGGATCGCCTGGCGCGTCGCGTCCCGTGAGGCGCTCGACTTCTGGGCGGCCCGGCTCGCCGCCGAGGGGACGCCGCACGAGCGCGACCATGACGCGCTGCGCTTCGCCGACTTCGAGGGACTGGGTCACGAGCTCGTGGTCGACGACAGCGGTGACCAGCCGCTGGTCGCCGATCACCCGGAGGTCCCGGCCGGCGTCGCGCTGCAGGGCTTCGAGGGCGTGCGCGCGTACAGCCGCGCGCCCGAGCCGACCGCGCGCCTGCTCCAGCAGCTGATGGGCGCCGAGCCGCTGGGGGAGGGCAGCTGGGAGCTGCGCGGGGACAGGCGCGGCGGATGGATCGCGCTCGACCCGGCGCCCGATGCGCCGGGGCGCCAGAGCGCCGGAACCGTCCACCACGTCGCTTGGTACACGACCGACGCCGAGCAGGGCGCCTGGCTCGAGCGGCTCAACGCCGCGGGCGTGCCGAACAGCGGCATCATCGACCGCCACTACTTCCACTCGCTGTACTTCCGCGAGCCGGGAGGCGTGCTCTTCGAGCTGGCGACCGCCGAGCCCGGCTTCACCGTCGACGGGTCCGTCGAGGACCTCGGCCGCAGGATCATCCTGCCGCCGTGGCTGGAGTCCGAGCGCGAAGCCGTCGAGGCGCGCCTGACGCCGCTGCCCGACCCGCGTGCCGGCTGGCCGGCGCCCGCGCGATGACCGCGGACGCGAACGAGGACACGTCCTGCCCCTATGTGGTGGGCGACGACGGCCTCGCGCGCTGGTCCGGCCTGGAGGCCGACGCCTGGCTGGGGCTCCAGCGGACCCACCGCCTGCTCACGCGCGAGCTCGAGCGCGCGCTGGCCGGCCGGTACGGGCTGTCGCTCAGTGCGTTGGAGCTGCTCGGGCGCCTGGCGGCCGCCGACCGGCGCAGGATGCGCCTCTCCACGCTGGCCGAGACCGTTGGACTCAGCCTCAGCCGCGTCTCCCGCATCGTCGACGCGCTCGAGCGCCGCGGTCTCGTCGCGCGGCAGGCGTGCAACGAGGACGCGCGCGCCACGAACGCGTGGCTCACCGATGCGGGCCTGCGGCTCACCCGCGAGGCGCAGGCGACCCACTTCGCCGACGTCCAGCGGCAGTTCTTCGACCAGCTCAGCGATCGCGACGTCCGGGCGCTGGCCGACGTCTTCGCGCGCCTGGCGCCCGGAGTCGTGACCGGCCGGGCAGCTTGAGAATGCCCCTGGGGAATCCACCGTACATCGGGCTCAGCCTCAACCTCCCGCTCGCCCGGTCGCCGGCGCTCGGCGAGCGAGTGCAGGCGGCGGAGGACTCCGGCTACGACCTGTTCTCGATCACGGACCACCCCTATGTGGCCGACGTGCACGAGGCGTACTCGACCCTCGCCTTCGCGCTCGGGCGGACGCGGCGCATCGCCGGCTACGTGGGCGTGACGAACCTGCCGCTGCGGCCCGCACCCGTCCTGGCACGCAGCCTGGCGACGCTGTCGTCGCTGTCCGGCGACCGTGTCGTGCTCGGGATCGGGTCCGGCGGCTACTGGGACCGGATCGCGCGCTTCGGCGTGGCCAGGCTCAGCGAGACGTACCGCCGATCGCGGCCGGTGATCGACGATGCGGCGGCCGCCGCCGGTCGGGATCCCGCGGACATCATCGACTACTTCAACTTCGGCGGCGTGCTCGCGTCGAGCGACCTGCGCCGCACCCGCGGCGACGACGGGCGCTGGATCGGGGGCTCCGCCCGCCAGTGGACGGACGAGCTGACGGGGGCGGTCCTCGAGCACCGCGCCGGCGGCTTCAACACGACGGTCACCAACGAGTCCGGCGACGCCGACCTCGCCACCCTGCGCAGGTTCGCCGAGGAGGTCATCCCCGCCGTGCGCGACGCGGTCCGATGACGACGTCCACCTTCGTCGTCACCGGCGCCAACAGCGGCATCGGCCTCGAACCGGCCCGCGACCTCGTCGGACGCGGCGCCCACGTCGTGTTGGCGGTGCGCGACACCACGGCACGCCGAGCGGCGCCTTCGTCGGCCCCGCCAGGTTCGCCCAGCCCCGCGGCCGTCCGGAGCTGCTCGACGTCTACGCCTCCGCCAAGGACCCGGCGACGGCCGCGCGCCTGTGGGAGCTCACCGAGGAGGTGCTCGGCCGGCCGCTGCCGGTCTGACCGTCGCGCTGCGTTCGCCGCGGTCATGGGGCGGCGGTGGGAGCGACGGTTCGTAGGCCGGCGAGGCGAGCGGCGGCGCTCTGGCGCTGGTCGTAGCTCACGAATGCGTCGATGGGGGAGAGGTCGAGGGCGGCGACGACGTGGATGGCGTCGAGCGCGCGCAGGGCGGGCTCCGAGACGGCACCGGCGGCGGCGAGCAGCGCGCGGTCGAGCGGGAGCAGCGCGATGGCTTCCACCAGATCGCCGGCTCGGTCGATCAGAGCCCTCAGCGGAAGCTGGGGGTCATGCGCGGCGGCGCGGCGGATCGCGCGCGGCACTTCGGTGAGGATGAGCTCGCTGGAGACGAGGTCGGCGTTGTCCAGGAACGCGTTCAGGGCCGCGGTCTCGGGTTCCTCGCGCACGAGCTTGACGAGTGCGGAGGCGTCGGCGTAGAACAGCGGCACCGATCAGCGGTCGCCGCGGATCTCGTCGAGCGCGCGGGTGAGCGCGTGCGGGTCGCCGCCCAGCTGCAGCGCTTGCGGGAGTCCACGGCGGGTGGGCCGCGAGACCTTGCCCTCGGCGATCAGCCGGTCGAGCGCTTCCCCGCCGGTGGGAGGCGGACCGAGCTCGGCGACCGGTCGGTTGCGATCGGTCACGACCAGCCGCTCGCCCTGCCCGACGAGGCGCAGGTACTTGCTGAGGTTCTGCCGCAGTTCAGCGACCCCCACGGTAGTCATGTACAGGAAGGTAGCAGTTGTCCGTTGTCGCTGACCGCGTACCGGATCACCTCCGGTGGTACGACGTCGCGCTGCCCGTCGCTGGTCAAAGAGTGTCCCGGACGCCAGGCGTTCGACGGGTTCAACGACGTCGGGTGGGCGCGGCTGGGCGGGGGCCGGCGGCTTAGAGCGCGGAGCCGGCGCCGGCTTGGGCGGCAGGCCGCGGATGAACGGGTCCGAGGTGACCGGCTCGAGTCGGAGGGGTTCTCGGTGACGGTCATCGCGAGCATGTCGACCGGTTAGACGGCCGCCGGGGCGGCCGCTAACCGACACCAGATTGGTCTCGCCGGCTCGGCCTTGAGCAGCACGGTGTCCGGCGTGCGGCCGTCTTGGTGGACGGTCGCGCCGTGCGCGACGGACGGCACGGCGACCGCGGCCGCGATGGCCGCGGCGGCGACGAGAAGAATGCGGGGCATCGATGCTCGCACGCGACCAACGTGCATGCCGTCCCTGACGTAAGAGATGATTTGCGGCGGGGCTGTGGCCCTGTGAAGACACGACAGGATCAAATTCATTCCGGCGATGCTCCGGAGAGCTCGTGGGTCAGCGTCCGCGGCGGGCGACGAGATGGTGGCGCACCAACAGAGCGCCGACGCCGATCAGGCCGGCCAGCAGCGAGGCCACGAGGATCGCGAGCGTGGCCTGGGCCTGTAGCGCCTCGTCGTCGAACGCGAGGATCGAGATGAAGATCGCGACTGTGAAGCCGATGCCCTTCAGCGGCGCCATGGCGGCGATCGCCGGCCAGTCGAGCCTGCCGGGCAGCGTCGCGCCCGTGAGCCGAGCGACGCCCAAGGGCATGAGGATCCCGCCGATTGGCGCGCCGACCACCAGGCCGAGGAGGATGCCCAGGCCCACCGGTCCGGTGAGGGCGTCGCCCACGCCGCCGGGGGTCACCTCGACGCCGGCGTTGGCGAGCGCGAAGATCGGCAGGACGACGTAGGCCGACCAGGGGTGTAGCGCGTGCTCCATGCGGATCAGCGGCGCGACCGCCTCGCGGGACAGACGCGATACCTCGGACATGGTCGCCGCGCTCACCTCCTCGTCGGGCTCGGCGACCACTCTGCCGAGCTGGTCGGCGATGGTCTCGCCCGTGGCGCGGCGCGGGTAGAACGGTCGGCTCGGCGTGACGAACCCCAGGGCGACGCCGGCGATGGTGGCGTGGACGCCGGACTCGTGCATGGCGAGCCAGACCGCCGCCGCCGCCAGAACGTACGGTGTGATCGCACGGACGCCGATACGCTGCATGCCGACCGTCGCGCCAAGGGCGAGCACGCCGCCGGCCAGCCAGGCGAATGAGACGCCTTGCGAGTAGAACACGGCGATGACGGCGATGGTGGCGAGGTCGTCGACGACGGCGAGGGTGAGCAGGAAGGTCCGCAGCTCCGCGGGGGCGCGCCGCCCGACGAGCCCGAGCGCGGCGAGGGCGAAGGCGATGTCCGTGGCGATCGGGATCGCCCACCCGTCCATGTTGCCGTCGCCGATGAGGTTGACCGCCACGTAGGTGAGCCCGGCGCCCACCATCGTCCCGAAGGCGGCGGCCACCGGCAGTGCCGCGTAGCTGCGATCGCGCAGCGCGCCGAAGATGAACTCGCGCTTGACCTCCAGGGCGACGACATAGAAGAAGACCGCCATGAAGAGGTCGTTCACGACGTCCCGGAGATCGAGGTGCAGCTCGACAGCCGCTACGCCGGCCGCGGTCTCGGTCCCCCAGAACTGCTGATAGGAGTCGGGTGCGACGTTCGCCCACACCAGGGCGGCGATCGCCGCCACCATGAGGATGGCCCCGCTGCCCGCCTCCTGGCTCACGAAGAGCTCGAGCGGCCGCACGACCCGCCGCACCACCGGGCGGTCGGACTGCGCCCACGGAGACGGAAACTCGCGCGGCGGTTGCACTCCGGGCGGCTTCTCCTTCATCGGTTCCCAGGATATGAGTGGCGCACACGAGCATCCGGAATGGCTGGGACCCGAGATTCGTAACCGCCGCCGCCGAGGTTCCTGGCGACGGCGGCTCACGTGTCGGCGAGCGGGGGCGATCACGGTGGCTCCGAGGAGGGTCACCAGGGCGGCGGCCACGCGGGTTGTCGCGCTCGCCCAGCCCATGCCGACCAGGGACCTCGCGCCACCCGCCGTGCGCCCAGCCCCACAACGGGACGAGGAGGAACGCCGGCGCGGCGATCGCGACCGTGCCCGACACGGACCGCCGGAGCCTCTGCCGAACCCCAACTCCACCGTCACGTAAGGGCAGTGTTGCTACCGTGGTGCGGGATGAGGATCGAGTGCCCACAGTGCGGCGCGACGGGCGGCCTGAGCGGGCAGCGGGACGGCGAGGGGATCCGGATCACGTGCGGGTCGTGCGGCAACGTCTGGGTGCGCTATCCCGACGCGTGCCCGGAATGCGGCGAGAAGGCGCTCGCCTCCGTACGGGCGCCGCTGTACCAGAAGGCACGCGGCACGCAGCAGTCGATCATCGCCTACCGCATCGTGAAGGAGTGCCAGGTATGCGGTGCGCGGATCGGGAGCGAGTCCGAGCCGAACGCGACCTGATGGGCGAGTCGGAGATCCAGAGCGCGTCGACGGACCTGCGCTGCAAGCGTCTGCGACGTCGAGCTGACCGCGGGTGAGGTAGGGTCGCCCTCGAGCACGTCGAGGAGTACTCGTCCGGTCAGCGCCGGAACTTGGCCGTCAGGTGCAGGAAGCGGTTGAGCGCGTAGTCGCGCCGCATCGGCCCGTGCGTCGCGGATCGGAACGGGTCGTGGCCGTGGTGGGCGGCGGGAGCGCCGTGGCGGCCGGCGGCCGTAGTGGTGTGCGCTCGAGGAGCGCGAAGACGGGGATCGTGGCGTTGCAAGCAGCGTCCTTGTCAGGTGACGGGAAGGTCGGGGAGGTGGGCCCACAGCTCGCGCGCGTGCCGGAGCTCGGTGTTCTCGGGCAGCGCGCGAAGGATCGCGATCGCCTCGGGCCGGGCGCCGGCGGCGTCGGCTGAGGCGAGGAGGTCGGTCTTGGACGCTCCGGTGCCGGCGAACGCGGGCCGGACGGCGGCGAGGATCTCGCTGCGCGTGAGGGCTGTGTTCACCTCGTCGGGATACGTGTCGATGGGCAAGGCGCTCCTGTCTGGTGATCTACCGTAACGTAAGGGTAGCTACTCTTACGGACGATGAAGAATCCCAAGCCCTCCTCCGGAGCCGGCCGCTTCCGGGCGGCGGCCCGCCAGGCCGCCGCGCCGGCCGTCCCCGACAGCGGCGAGGACCGCGCGCGCGGCGCGCTGCTCGGCACGTTCGTCGGCGACGCGCTGGGCATGCCGTTCGAGGGCGCCGAGAGCCGCTTCATTCCTGCGCTGCTGGAGATGGAGGAGGCGCGCCTGGGTCGCGGCACCTACACGGACGACACGCAGATGATGATCGCGCTGGCCGAGTCGCTGCTGCGCTGTGACGTCGTTGATCCCGAGGATTTGGCGCGGTCGTTCCGAGCGCATTTCGATCCGCGGCGCGGGTACGGCGCGGGGACGACGCGCGTCATCGAGCTGTGGGAGCGCGGTCAGCCGGTCGAGACCGCCTCGCGGCTCCTGTTCGGCGGGACGGGCTCGCTGGGCAATGGGGCGGCGATGCGGGTGGCGCCGGTCGCGGTGCGCTTCTGCGAGGACGAGGTGCTGCTGGCGCCGGAGGCCCGGCGCAGTGCCCGGCTCACCCATTCCCATCCGCTGGGCATGGACGGCGCGGTGGTCCAGGCCGCCGCGGTGGCAGCGGCGCTGGAGGGCCGTGACGCGTTGCAGGCGGCGATCGCGGCCGCGGGCACGGCGGAGGTGCGCGAGCGCTTGTTCACCTTGCGGCAGGCGACCGAGGCGGGGCTGTCGCCCGACCGGCTGGCAGGGCCAGCCGGCCGCGTCGGCGCCTCGGCGCCCGAGTCGGTGCCGCCGGCGATCGTGGCCGGCGCGCGGGCCGCGACGTTCGAGGAGGCGGTCACGGTCGCCATCCGGTGCGGCGGCGACACCGACACGGTGGGGGCGATGGCGGGAGCGATCGCCGGCGCGCGCTTCGGCGCCGCAGCGATCCCGGCCCGGTGGCTGGAGGCGCTCGAGGATGGCCCGTACGGGCGCCGCCACGTCGAGGAGCTGGCGGTCGGGCTGGCCGCGCGAGCGCGCGGCGCCGCGAGCACCGCCCTGCACGGACGGCGGCGATGAGCCGCTACTCTCGCGGGATCGTGGCGACGATGCCTGACAGCGCGATGATGCAGATCGGCGAGGTCGCCGATCGCGTCGGCCTGTCGCTGCGGACGGTGCGCTACTACGAGGAGATGGGGCTCGTGGAGCCCGAGACGCGCACCGAGGGCGGGTTCCGGCTCTACACCGAGGCCCACGTCGACCGCTTGGAGCTGGTCAAGCGCATGAAGCCGCTGGGCTTCACGGTGCAAGAGATGCGCGATCTCCTGGACGCGCGCGACGCGCAGGACCGCGAGCGCCTCGCCGAGTTCGCCCGTGAGGCCGCCAACCGCTGCGAAGTGCTGCGGGCCAAGCTCGACTCCGGCGAGGAGCTCGCCCGCCAGCTGCGGCGGGAGAGCCGCCGCTCCGCCAAGACGGCCGCGAAGCACTGAGCCGGTGACCGCGCACGCCGCCGCGGCGGCGGGTGTGGGCGAGCAGGCGGCGCGGCGCCGCACGTTCGCGATCATCTCGCACCCGGACGCCGGCAAGACCACGCTGACCGAGAAGCTGCTGCTCTACGCCGGCGCTGTCGCCGAGGCGGGAACCGTCAAGGCGCGCCAGGGCCGCCGGACGGCGACGTCGGACTGGATGGAGCTCGAGCGCCGCCGCGGGATCTCGATCAGCTCGACGGTGCTGCGCTTCGAGCACGCCGGGCTGGTGTTCAACTTGCTCGACACGCCGGGGCACCGTGACTTCTCCGAGGACACGCTGCGGGTGCTCGCGGCGGTCGACTGCGCGGTCATGCTCCTGGACGCGGCGAAGGGCGTCGAGCCGCAGACCCGGCGGCTGTTCGAGGTCGCGCGCGAGCGCGGGATCCCGCTGATCGCGTTCGTGAACAAGTACGACCGGCCGGGCCTGGACCCGCTGGAGATGCTCGACCATCTCGAACGGACACTTGGGCTGGCGCCCGCGCCGGTGACGTGGCCCGTCGGCATTCCGGGCGACTTCCGCGGCGTCGTGGACCGGCGCTCCGGCGCCTTCCACCGCTTCACGCGCACGGCGCGCGGCGCCGGCATGGCGCCCGAGGAGCTCGTCGATCCAGTCGCCGCCGCGCGCGAGGAGGGAGCGGCCTGGGTCAGCGCGCGCGAGGAGCTCGAGCTCCTCGACGCGGTTGGTGATCCGAGCGGAACACCGGTGTTCTTCGGCTCGGCGTCGTGGAACTTCGGCGTGCGGCTGCTGCTCGACGCGCTCGGCGAGCTGGCCCCGGCTGCGGCCCCGCGCCGAGGGGACAACGGGCCGCGGCCGGTCGTTGCCCCGTTCTCGGGCCTGATCTTCAAGGTCCAGGCCAACATGGACCCGCGCCACCGCGATCGGATCGCGTTCCTGCGCGTGTGCTCGGGCCGCTTCGAGCGCGGGATGCGGGCCATCAACGCGCGTACCGGCCGCCCGTTCGCGCTCAGCCACGCGCACGAGCTGTTCGGCCAGGACCGCACGGTGCTCGACTCCGCCTACCCGGGCGACGTGGTCGGGCTGGTGAACGCCGGCGACCTGCTCGTCGGCGACACGCTCTTTGTCGACGACCCCGTGCGCTTCGCGCGCATCCCGGTGCTCGCCCCCGAGCACTTCCGCACCGTCCACAACCGCGACACCGGCCGGCACAAGCAGTTCCGCCGCGGGCTCTCCCAGCTCGACGAGGAGGGCGTCATCCATCTGCTGCGTCGCGAGTACAGCGGCGATCCGGTCCCGATCATCGCCGGGGTCGGGCCGATGCAGTTCGAGGTCGCGACCGAGCGCCTGCGCGGCGAGTTCGGCGTCGACGTGCGGCTGGAGCCGATGCCCTGGGGCGTCGCCCGCCGCACCGACGCGGCCGGGGCGCGCACGATCCTCGCCCAGGCGCGCGAGGCGGAGGTGCTCGTGCGCTCCGACGGCACGCAGCTCGCGCTGTTCCGCAACGAGTACATGCTCGCGAGCTTCGCCGACAAGCACCCCGACGTCGTGCTCGACCGGTTCCTGATCCGCGATGACGGCGGCTGACCGGCTGCCGGCGGCCTACACCTCGATCACGACGGGCAGGATCATCGGGCGCCGCCGGAGCTTCTTGTAGAGAAAGCGCGCAAGGTCGTCGTGGATGACCTGCTGGAGCAGCTCGACGTCGCGAAGATCCTCGTCGGCGGCGCGGTCGAGCGTGTCCTCGATCACGTCGCGGATGTCCTCGACGAGCTCGTCCTCGCCCGCGGGCAGCGGGACGCCGCGCAGGACGATCTCGGTGTCGCGCAGCGTGTCGAGCGTCTGCGCGGTGACCGTCACGACCGCGAACATGATCCCGTCGGCGGAGATGACGCGGCGGTCGCGCAGCGCGGCGTCGGCGGTGTCGCCGAGCTCGATGCCGTCGACCAGCATGACACCGGCTTGGACGCGGTCGCCGAAGCGCGCGCCGCGCTCGTCGATCTCCAGGGGGCGACCGTTCTCCCCGACGAAGATGTGGTCCGGCGGGATCCCGAGCGAGCGGGCGAGCTCGGCGTGGCGGCGCAGCATCTTGTTGTCGCCGTGGACGGGCATGAGGTAGCGCGGCCGCGTGAGGTTGAGCATCAGCTTGAGCTCCTCGCGATGGCCGTGGCCGGAGGTGTGGATGGGCGCGTCGCGGGCGGTCACGACGCTCGCGCCGAGCTGGTAGAGGCGGTCGATGGTCTCCTCGATCGCGCGCTCGTTGCCGGGGATCGGCGTCGCGCTGAACACGATCGTGTCGCCCTTGTGCAGGCGGATCTGGCGGTGCTCGCCGTAGGCCATCCGGCGCAGCGCCGACAGCGGCTCGCCCTGCGAGCCGGTGGTGACGATCACCACGCCGTCGTCGGGCAGCGCCTCCATGTCGCGCGGTTCCACCAGCGTCGAGCGATCGGCGCGGACGTGGCCGAGGCTGCGGCCGATCTTGACGTTGCGCACCATGGAGCGGCCGAGCAGCACGACGCGGCGGTCGAGCGCCTCGGCGGCCGCGATGACCTGCTGGACGCGGTGGATGTTGGAGGCGAAGCTGGTGACGACGATCCGGCCCTCGCAGCGGCTGAACACCTGCTCGAGGTGCGGCCCGACCTCGGACTCCGACAGCGCGTGACCGGCGCGGTCGGCGTTCGTGGAGTCGCCGCACAGCAGCAGCAGGCCGTCCTGCGCGAAGCGGGCGAGGCGCCCGAGGTCGGGCGGGCGGCCGTCGACCGGCGTGTGGTCGAACCGGTAGTCGCCGGTGAACAGCACGGTCCCCAGGTCGGACGTGAGCGCGACCGCGGCGGCGTCCGGGATGGAATGCGTCATGTGCACGAGCTCGACGGTCAGCGGTCCGACGGCCATCTGCCGGCCGGGCTCGAGTCGCTCGACGGGGACGTCGCTCAGCTTGTGCTCGTCGAGCTTGGACTGCGCCATCGCGCCGGTGAGCCGGCGGGCGATCACCGGCGGCCGGCATTCCGGCGGCAGCTCGCGGTAGACCCAGGGGACGGCCCCGATGTGATCCTCGTGGCCGTGGGTCAGGATCACCGCCTCGAGGTTCGCGGCACGCTCCCGGACGTAGGAGAAGTCCGGCAGGACGAGGTCGACGCCGTGCATCTCGGCGGTCGGGAACCGGACGCCGGCGTCGACGAGCACCAACGTGCCGTCGTTCTCGACGACGGTCATGTTCTTGCCGACCTCGCCGAGGCCGCCGAGCGGGATGATCCGCAGCGTGCTCACGCGGACCACCCCTCGCCATCCAGGCTCGCCAATGGGTGGTCGCGGTGAGTCGTCCGAGCGGTCGCCCGGGTGGGCTGTTGCAGGCGCAGGCCGGTGGCGGCGCAGGCGATCGCCAGCGCGGCGAGCACGGCCAGGCC